>JAIROB010000200.1 GCA_031257695.1 Treponema sp.
GGAATACCATCTGACCCAGGACCGGCGGCTTTCGCTGGTGGGCTTCTACCAGATGCCCCAGTACCACAAGCTCTTTGCCGTAAGCGACATAGGGCTCAACACCTATCCGGATCTGGCGCTGAAAAAAGACATTCTGCTGAACGCCGTGGACACCCTGAAAGCCCTGGGGGTGGAGCATCCCAAGGCGGCGGTGGTGTCGGCGGTGGAAAAGCTGAACCCGAAAATGCCCGACGCGGTGGACGCGGACGCGCTGAAACAGATGAACCTCCGGGGGGAAATCACCGGCTGCACCGTGGAGGGCCCCATTTCCTTTGACCTGGCCATGTTCAGCGAGGCCGCCCGGATCAAGGGCTATGAAAGCCCCGTGGCCGGGGACGCGGACCTCCTCGTCATGCCCGACATTGTGAGCGGGAACGTGCTGGTCAAGTGCCTCACCGGTTTTGCCGGGGCAGCGACCGCGGGGATGATCGTGGGCGCCCGGGCGCCGGTGATTCTGACCTCCCGCGCCGCGGAAGCCTCGGACAAGTACAATTCCATCGCCCTGGCGGCCTACACGGCGGACTGGTTTCAAAGGGGGCGGCCATGAAGGATACCTGCCGCATCCTGGCGATCAACCCCGGCTCCACCTCCACCAAGATCGCCATCTTTGACGACGACCGGGAGATCTACAAGGAAACCATAGACCACCCCGCGGAGGAACTGCGGAAATTCAAAGAGATTCAGGATCAGCTTCTCTACCGGAAAGAAACGGTGGAAAAAAGCGTCGCCGCCCGGGGACTGGCCCTGGAGGGCATCGACGTTTTTGTGGGCCGGGGGGGCGGCCTCGTCCCCTGCCTCGGCGGGACCTACGAGATCAACGAAACCCTGGTGGACCACGCGTCCAGGGGAATGTCCGGGCAGCACCCGGCCCAGCTTGCCTCCCAGATATGCAGGCTCCTCATGGACCGTTACGGCGGGCGGGGTTTCGTGGTGAACCCCCCGGACACCGATGAATTTGAAGAGATCGCCCGGATTTCCGGGGTAAAGGGCCTGTACCGGGAAAGCCGCATCCACGCGCTCAACCAAAAGGAAGCGGCCCTCCGTTACTGTAAACAGGCCGGGAAGGACTACGCCGCCTCCCGGTTCATCATCTGCCACATAGGAGGGGGCATCTCCATAACGGCCCACAAATACGGCAGAATGGTGGATTCCAACGACATTATGAACGGCGACGGCCCCATGATGCCCACCCGCTCGGGGACCCTGCCCTACCTGAAGACGCTGCACATGGCCTTTTCCGGGAAGTGGAACGAAAAGGAACTGACCGCGCGGCTGAACCGGGACGGCGGCCTGGTGGATCATCTGGGCACCGCCGATGCCAGGGAAGTGGAAAAGCGGATCGGCGAGGGGGACTCTTATGCCAAAATCGTGTACGACGCCATGATCTACCAGATAGGCAAAAGCGTGGGGAGCTGCGCCTGTGTGCTGGAGGGAAAGGTGGACGCTATCATCCTCACCGGCGGAATATCCGCCAGCGAATACCTCACCGGCGCCCTCAAAAAGTACATCCAGTGGATAGCCCCGGTGCACGCCCTCCCCGGGGAATTTGAGATGGAAGCCCTGGCGTCGGGGGCCCTGCGGGTCCTGCGGGGGGAGGAACAGCCCAGGGTGTACGACGGCGTTCCCGTGTGGCAGGGCTTTGACCTGTCCAGGGAGGAGAGCCATGACCGAGCCTGAGCCCGGGAGCAGCAGCCTGAAGCGCTGGATCTACCTCGTGTCCGGGGTGGTAATGTTGCTCTTTTTGGGCCTCCTCTACGGCTGGTCCATTTTCCGCCCCCCCCTTACGGCGATCTACCCCTCCTGGACAGCCCCGCAGCTCTCCCTGACCTTCACCCTCTCCATGATCTTCTTCTGCCTGGGGGGATTTTTCTCCGGCAAGATCGGGGCCAAAGTTTCCAGCCGGGTCGTGATCCTCCTTTCGGGGACCTTCCTCCTGGCGGGCTTCCTGGGCGCTTCCCGCATGAAGACGGAGGACCCGGACCTTTCCCTGGTCATGCTGTACCTCTGCTACGGCGCCCTCTGCGGCTTCGGCGTGGGCATAGGCTACAACGCCGTCATAGCCACGGTGACCCGCTGGTTCCCCGACCGGCCCGGCATGGCGTCGGGCCTTCTTATGATGGGCTTCGGCTTTGGAGGCATAGTCCTGGGCAGCGTCGTCAACGCCCTGGTAAAGGCGGCGGGCATCTTTTCCGCGTTCTTCCGGCTGGGGATACTGGTTTGGATCGTCATGGCCCTGGGTTCCTTCCTGGTCAAAGCCCCGCCCTCGCCGGAAAAAGCCGCCCGGAAGGAGGACGGCGCCGGCTACCCCCCTTCGCGGATGCTGCGAACCGGGGCCTTCTGGTGCTTCTTCGCCTACGCCGTGGTCACCAGCTCCGCTGGCCTCCTGGTGATCAACAGCGCCGCCACCATAGCCGTCGCCTACGGAGCGCCGGCGGTCCTGGGTTTGATCGTCGGGGTCTTTAACGGCATCGGGCGCCTCCTCTTCGGCGCTATCTACGACAGGGTCGGCCGCAGGCGATCCATGCTCCTGAATACCGGCTGCATGGCCGCGGCGGGGCTCTGCCTCCTTGCCGGGGCCCTGACCGGCGGCGCCCCCCTGATATTCCTGGGCCTGGTTTTTGTGGGGATAAGCTACGGCGGCAGCCCGGTGATGACCTCCGCCGTGGTATACCGCTTTTTCGGCGCCCGCCACTACGGGGTCAACTTTAGCATCGCCAATTTTCTGGTGGTGCCCGCGGCTTTTATCGGCCCCATGATTTCCAGCGCCATCCTGGAAGCCTCGGGCGGCGTCTACACCCCGGCCTTTGTCATGCTGATACTCCTCGCCGCGGCGGCCTTCGTCCTGATTCTGGGGATGAACAGGGCCGGAAGGAGATTTGAAAGCCCCTGACCTTTCATAGGAGGGGGGCGCAGCCCCTACCACTCCCGGGGTTTGAAGCCCTCGGGCACACTGATCCGTACCGTATCCCCCGACTGTTCCAGCACAAAAAAACCGCTTTTGACGGCAAAGGCCTTGACCTCCCTGGACGCTATCGCTCCCGCCACCGCGCCCAGGAGTTTTCGCCTGTCCCCGTGCCCGTCCGCATAGCGCCGCAGTTTCTCCATGCGTTTTATATGCTCCCGCACGTCGGCGACGGTGAGCTGGGTCTTGACTTCCGTTGCCAGGAGGACATCCCCATCTTCAAGCTGCAGATCAACTTCGGCAATATATTCGCCCCGGACATCCTGGTAACGGACCCTGGGGGCCACTTTCCCAAAAGCATATCCCAGTTTGTTGAACTTCTCCACAATATTGGGAGCAATGAGTTCTTCCACCAGATCGCCGATGCGGCTGCCCAGATTGCTGATTTTACGAGCCGTATCCTTCATCTGGCGGTCCGTCTCCCGGGTTTGTTCCTTGAGCAGGCGCTCCGTTTCCTGCATCCGCCGGTCCGTCTCCTGTATCCGCCGGTCCGTCTCTTGTATCCGCCGGTCCGTTTCCCGGGCCTGTTCCTTGAACAGGCGGTCCGTCTCCTGGAACATGGCCCAGACCTTTTCAAAGGTGAGGCCTTCGTATCCGGGGGGAAGGGCGATGTCCTGTTGTTCTGCCATGGTAAAATCCTGACATGGTATCATGCCGCGCCACGGCGGCCAAGCCCCGCAGAGGGAAAACCCGGCGGCGGGGGGAATTGTTTCTGTCATAAATATACGAAATGGGCTGGAGACAGTCAACGCCCCCATGAACCCTTGCAGTTGCTCTAAAACCAGTTAATTTTAGACCAAAGTATCTATGCATTATGGGAGAATAGATGTATAGTATTAGGCGGAATCTCCAAAAAACCTAAATTTCGGAGGTTTCCCGACCTCCCGCCGGAGCGTTCCCAAGTGACCGGAGGGGGAGAAACAACACAATAACTGCATAGGAGGCAGAAATGGCAGCACCTAAATTTAAACCGGATGAAATGAAAGTGGTAAGGGAAGTGCCCTCGTTCATGCCCGGAGTGTCCACCAAGTATTACAACACCCCGGTGTCCCTTGAAGAGGGCTATGCCGCGGCAATGAAACGGGATCCGATCTGGTACATTTCAGGCATGGGTATGGAAACGACCATGTTTAACCCCCGAATCAACCGGGACAACATTGCCCGCGCCTTTTGCTTTGACGGTGAAGGCATGATCATGAACGATCAGGCGGGGGTTCCCGTGGGTGGACCGGATATATTCGGCGTCGAATGGGTCTTTGTTCCCGCGGCGGGCGGTTCCATGGTCAAGCCCGGCAAACCCCTGCTTGAGAATGTGAACGACTGGAAATCCGTGGTAAAATTCCCCGATCTGAACACCTGGGACTGGGCGGCTTCGGAGGAGAAAAATGCGGCCTACCTGAAGGGCATCCGGGAAACCGGGGCTGCGGTGCAGGGCATGCTCCTGAACGGTTACTTTGAGCGGCTCATCTCCTTCATGGACTTTGAAGGCGCTGCCCTCGCCATGGTGGATGAGGACCAGCAGGACGCGGTAAAGGAACTGATGATGGCCCTGGCGGATCTCCATATCGAGCTCATCGACCGTTACCACAAGCACTACGGGGTTATCCACTACAACATCCACGACGACTGGGGTTCCCAGATGGCGCCCTTCTTCTCCCCGGCCGTAGGCAGGGAGCTGATTGTGCCGGCCATGCGGAAGGTGAACGATCACATCCACGAGGTCCTGGGGGGCACCGTGGAATTCCACTGTTGTGGTCATGTGGATCTGTGCGTACCCAACATGATCGAAGCCGGCTGGGATTCCTGGAGCGGCATGGCCATGAACAATTCCCAGGACGACTGGGAGAAGTACGGGGACAAGATCTGCATAGGCGTCATTCCCGATCCCTACGATCCGGCCACCACCGACGAAGAGGGGCAAAGGGCGGAAGCGCGGAAATTCGTGGACAAATTCTGCAAGCCCGGACGTTCAGCGGTGCTCAACGCCATGTACGCCGGCCCCATTATCACCCCCGCCTTCCGGGAGGAGCTTTATCGTTATTCCCGAATCAAACTCGGCGGCGAATAAACCGGAACAATAGCAGGCAGCCAAGGACCTAGGAACAGCCAGGGGCAATGGGCAGGTTTTGTTTTTTGCCCCCGGTTGCTGCCTGCCCGTCGATTTCCGCTCAACTTGACCTACAATTTTTTTTCATTTCAACAAAAGCAAAACACACGCCGGTTCCCGTTATAGGGGTATATGCGCTCATCACGCAAACCCGCCCAGCAGCAATTCCGAATTCAAAATCCCAAAACCGAAAAGACCTGCGGGCTGCGCCCCCCTATGGGCCCGAATGAGGTTAGCGGGGACGCACATGGAATAAAAACGGGCGGCGGTGGAGTATG
>JAIROB010000076.1 GCA_031257695.1 Treponema sp.
GATCAGCAAGCGGACCTACGGAAATATGATGGGCACGGTAAGTATTATCAGCGAATACCCGGTAACCATGCAGTATCTCTATGACCGGCTTAACAGTGAAAGCCTGGCAAATTATTTTCCGGAAGACGATTCCGCGTGTTACGAGGTCTACCTTAACCTGGTTGCGTCGGAGGAGACCGCTACGGGATACGAATGGACCACTTCGCTGGGGCCGTCCAAGGCCTTTGGCGATCTTACGCTTTGTACCGCCTCGGTAGTGATCGACGAGCTGCGGCCCCTCGACGTGTTCTTCCTGGGAAGGTAGCAATGACAATACGGGAAACCCGCATCGGCGTGTTCTTGAACGGCAACCGGGCTGTGCTTTGTTATACCGTTCTCCTGGAAATCATGCTGCTGTTCCCGATGATCATGTCCCCGATATTCAAGCGGGTGTTTACCGATTCCATTCTGATTAACAACATTACCGGGTGGCTGCCCGTTTTGCTTCTCCTGATGACCGGAGCGGCCTTTTTTTCCGCGCTGGCCGCTACCGCCGAAGGGAAGCCCCTGGCGCTGCTGCCCCGCGGTTTTTCCGGCTACAGCGTGTATGACCCCCAGGCCAACCGGACAGGCCGGCTCAGGCCCGTCCTTGCCGCGTCCCTTGCCCCGCTGGCCCTGGCGGTTTTCCGCCCTTCCCGTACAAGGCAATGCGGGCCCGTGACCTTATAGCGTTTATGGCCGGGGAGAAAATCGGCAAGGAACTGATTATCATGACCCTGTTCAGTCTCTTCGCAAGCATTGTGGCGGTGATCCCTCCCATTGTTTCCGCCCAGATCTTCGACATTATCGTTCCCAATACCCTGCGGGCCATGTTGTTTGAAGTGGCGCTGGTACTTCTGTGTTTCGACATTGTCAACACGGGTTTTGCCGTAGTTACCAATATCAGCATATCCCGGATGATCACCAAAATCGGCCTTTCCCTGGAAGGGGGCATCTGGGACCGGATTTTAGGTTTCAAACTCCCCTTCTTTAGCCGTTATACTACGGGTGAGCTCTTGCAAAAGATACAGGGCATTGACCGCCTGAAAAATCTGTTTTCCATCAATACCCTGCAAACCCTTATGACAGCCCTGTTTTCGTTTGTGAATGTTATTGTCCTTTTCAGGCTGGAATCCGGAACGGCGGGCTATGTTCTTTTGATGTTCCTGGGTCTCTTTGTTGTCTACGGCCTTGTCGCGCATAAAAATTTTGAATACCACCGGCGCTGTATTGACATAGGGAACCGGGCGGCGGGCTTTAACCACCAGGCCCTGGAAGGCATAGAGCGGATCAAAACATCCCGTGCCGAAGAGCGGGTGTTCCGGGGCTGGAGCGAATACGAAGCGGAGAAACGCTACCTAAAAGGCCGAATCAAAATGCTGGAAAACTTAAACGAATCGGTGCGGATCTTCTTCCAGTTCGGCTCCGCCGCCGTGGTGTTCTACCTGATCTCCCGGACAAGCAATGTGGAGGTGGGGGTCTTTATTGCCTTTGTAGCCACCTTCATGATCCTCCACAAAGCGGTGCAGCGGCTGTTGAGGGCCCTGAACATACTTCCCGAAGCGGCGGCGCTTATCCACAGCATCGGTCCCCTGTTCAGGGGGGAAAGTGAATATAACCCGGAGAAGATCGTCCCCAGGGACATGACAGGGGCGCTGGAAGTGAATCATCTTAACTTTCATTACGGCGAATACGGAATACCCATACTGCGGGATGTTTCGTTCCGGGTAGAGGAAGGGCAAAGCCTGGGAATTATCGGTCCATCGGGCTGCGGCAAATCGACCCTGCTCAAGGCGCTGCTCGGTTTTTACCCCCCTGCCGGCGGAAAGGTTTTTTACGGCGGTTACGATTTGGACGCCATTGAACTGCGCTACCTGCGCCGTCAACTGGGGGTGGCGCTGCAAAACGGCACGGTCCCCGTGGGTAAAATCCAGGATATCATTGCCGATGGCGATCCTTCGGTTTCGCGGGAGGATGTGCTGCGAGTCTTGGAGAAGGTAGAACTGCTTGACAGGGTAAGGGCCCTGCCCCAGGGGCCCGGCGCCCCGCTGGAACGCTGCGCCTTCTCCGACGCGGAACTCCAGCGGCTGATGCTGGCCAGGGCGCTGGTAAAGCCCCGGCGTTTTGTTTTTCTTGATGAACCTACCAGCCACCAGGACAATATTACGCAGCAGCGCCTCCTGGAACATATCTACGCCTTTCCCGCAACCAGGATCATTGTGGCCCAGCGGCTTGCCACGGTAAAACACTGCGATTCCGTCCTGCTGCTGGACCGGGGTACTGTGGCAAAGCAGGGGAGTTTTGAGGAAGTGTTGGGCGTTTAAGGGCCCGTTCTACGGCGTGCCCGGCGTGGGGGACGGCGCGGGAAATTTGAAGAAAAACACGGGGAGGAGAGAAGTATGCGGTACATAAGGATAGATGCCCGCTCATTCACGCGGGAACCAGGAGGCTTGAGTTATGCGAAAAGGTAAGTTTTTCAGGCTGTTAATGGCGCCGGCCGCCGTACTGCTGCTGGCTGCCGGCTGCGCTGCGGTTCCCCCCGTAAATGACGATCCCGTTGCGGCCATCCGCGGCAGCAAGGCCAGGCTGCAGTACTTCTTCTCCCAGATGCCCAAGGGGGCGGACCTGCACAACCACCTGACCGGCTCTGTCTACGCGGAGACCTATTTTACCATCGCCGTCAACGAGGGGATGTATCTGGACCTCCAAACCTTCAGGCTCTACCGGCAGGGCGATCCCGGTATTCCGTCCCAGGCGATACAGCTTGGTCCCGATATGCCCAACCTGCACAGTATCCATGTCCAATGTATTGACCACTGGTCGGTCCGCAATTACGGGCGCTTTGTTGAAACCCTGCCGCCGGATGAATTTTTCTTTGCCACCTTCGGGATTTTCGGCAGCGCCAACAACAGGGTTGAAAACGGCGTCACGCTGCTCAAAGAGCTGCGGCAGCGGGCCGCCAATGAAAACGTGGCCTATCTTGAGATTATGCTCACCAGCCCCGCTGTCGGCGGCCCTGTTTTTGCGGACGCCGCCCTGAATGAGCGGCTCAAGGCGGGGATCCGGGCCGGGGACGGGGCCGCCTTTCAGTCCCTGCTGGATGAAATTTGGAACGACTGGGATACAAACGCCGATATTCAGCAAAACATTGCCGGCTATGTCCGGCTTATCGGTGAAGTCCACGATGCCGCGGCGGCTGCCGCACCGGAGATTGTAAGCCGGTATCAGACCTATTGCAGCCGGAACAACGATCCGCTGCGGGTTTTCGCCCAGCTCTACATCGGGTTTAAGGCCTGTACGCAAAGCCCCCTGCTGGTCGGCGT
>JAIROB010000218.1 GCA_031257695.1 Treponema sp.
TCTAATAAAGGTATCATTCGTAGAATTCGTTTTTCCATGTTTTCACCCTCATTTACTTGATGAAAACATTGTACTATAGATAAACAATCTGTTCAACTTATTATTGAACTAATCCTTAGGACCTTCGCAATGGGAAGAAAGGTTCTTCTTGGCCTTTCAAACCAGCCAACAACAATTCCCAGAGAGACGCCAAAGATTAGAGCAAGGAACATAGCGCCGAATAACAAGCTCATGGAGTTGATTATTCCCTTAAAAATCAATCTTCTGTCGGTGTAAAATACAGCAAAAACTCTTTCCGGAGCCGGCAGGATAGAACGATATTGATTTGGGATCTTAGTAGTTCCAAATTCCCACACTATTAAGAACACGAAGAATATCAAAGCAATATCATTGGCGGCTTTTGATTTGCGGTAAACAATAAACGCTATCTCTATCCCCACGACCACAATCAAGAAGGGCCATCTGTTTCTTATTTCAATAAGCGAAGGGCTAAATATTAAAATTACGAGACCTAGGAATGTAACATGGGGCAAAAACTTATATGCCTTAATCATATTACTACCTCGTTTCCACCAATATTCTCCATGACATCTCTAAAGAAAAGAGCCATTATTCGCTCTCTTATGGATTTATAATTGGTGGTTGTTGCAAATTCTTCCCTTTTTCTTGGCCTGGGGAAATCAACTCTAATATCCTGATCTATTTTTTTATTGTACATAAACAATACGCGATCCGACAATAGTATGGCTTCATCAACATCATGAGTTACAAACACAACCGTTCTCTTTTTATCTTCTTTTGAAAGAATTTCAAGAAGAAATTCCTGCAGGATAAGCTTATTCTTGGCGTCAATAGCCCCAAAGGGCTCATCCATTAAGAGAATATCAGAACCCAGCGCCAAGGTCCTGGCTATAGCCACGCGCTGCTGCATTCCGTCATTTATCTGTTTCAATCCGAAGCTGATGTTCTTTTTAGAGGTCATCCAGGGGAAAAGTGAATAATGCTGGAAAACTATCCCGCGATCCTTGCCCGGTCCGTTTATCAGTTTTTTGTCGATGAAAAATTCACCCTTGGTCAGGGTATTAATACCGCTTAAAATGCTAAGAACCGTGCTTTTTCCGCATCCACTTGACCCTATCAGACTAACAAATTCTCCTTCCTCAACTGTTAAATCCAGATCATTGAGAACGTTATAAGCGATCCCGTCGTCAATATAGTCAAAAAAAGCGTGCGTTAACTCAATTTTGCTCATTGTTAAAACTCTTCCTCAAAGATTATTGTTTTCGTCAAATTCTTTTTTCAGATCAAGGAAAAAAATGTCTCCAGGATTTTCGTCCAACACCTGCTGAAGCGCATCTTGATATATTGAAACATCAATATGATCACGGATGTTAAGTGTTCCTTTTGCGTACCCCAACAGTGTCATTCTTTCGTACTGTTCCAGTAATCTTTTCTCCAAGGGATCAGGCTTGTATGTTATATGCCCGTAATCAAAAAATTCATTCTCAAGGATGTCCCGATCCAACTCGTAATATTTAAGGGCAAGCTCCAAACTTCTGGCATGATTTTCATTAAAAAACTTGTACGCTTCTATCTGGGATTTAAGGAACTTTACATACCGATCCCGGTCTTCCTCAATGTTTTTCCGGGTAGTTGCAATACGGCAGCAAATATAATCCGGAGACAGTTCGCCAAGATGTTTCACAATTTTAAATCCCTCGTCTTCAACCCTTTGTCTATAGTAATTGGCTACAGTTCCCAAATCCAAGCTGCCCTTCCTGACGGCTTCAATAATGGTCGGATAAGAATCTAAATCCACCCAGTTTATTGATTCATATACATCCAATCCTAATGTCGCAGTGTAACCCCGAATTGCAAAATTGGATGATGAAACCCTTGTGTTTCCTATGGTTTTCCCTGTAAGGACAGCTTTACTCAAAACTGCATATTCAGGAGCATTTTCAGCAGTAGTAAAAAGCGCTCCGCTTTCGGTCATAGTTCCGCCGATAGTGACTACATCCAGCCCCTCTTCAGGACCTAGAAATGGCGTAACCGAGCCGGTAGATAAGGCAATATCCAATTTTCCGCTGATAACAGCGTTAAGCAAGTCCATGCCACTTAAATTGACAACTTCTAATTTTACATCCAGCCCATTCTTTTCATAAATCCCTTCTTCTTTCGCAATAACGGACAAGATCGTGGTATACCCCGAAAGAGCTAAAGGCACTATTAATTTCTTTAAGCGGCTTTTCACGGCTGTTGCTGAAACCGAACCATCCGATGATGCCGATTCCTGCCCTTTGGGTTTACTACAACTGATGGATGAGATAAATAACACCCCTATAAGCGCAGCGCTGATAACAACCAAGCCTTTTCGCCTTGTTTTCATTACAAACTCCTTTCCCCGGTCATAAAAAAAACCAGAGGACAAAGAAAAATTCCCTGTTCTCTGGTTTTCCAGTCAAACAAACTACCCTGGTGACACCAGGCAATTTTAAAATACTATCGTTAGTTTCCTTCAATAATATTTATGATTTCTTGTCACAGGCCGCTACACAAGCCTGCGTTTTTCGCTTTTTTCAATCTGCACCACTTTTCCGTTCTGGATTATCAGGGTAACAGAGCCGAATTGCAGGGAAGCGAGAATTTCGTTCAGCGCCTTCTGCGTTTTTTCGTCAAGAACATTCTTTGTTTTGTTTTCCTGCACATCCGGCATAGGTATCTCCTGCTTGCCTTTTCATATCCTAAAAGATACATAGCTTGTCCCGAAACCAACAGGGTTTTGGAAGGATCTCAGGGGTCTTTGCGTCTACGCACCACCACTTTCCGGCCCCCGCGGTCTGCGGGGTTGCCGGGACCGGGTTTTGGCCCGGCGGCATAGCGCTTTTTCCCGGCCCCTCCCTCAGCGGTGGTCCGTGCGGGCCGCCTGTCGCCGTCCCGGGAGCGGCTTTCCCGGGGAGGCCCCCGGCGCTTTTCCTTCACCGCTTTTTCCAGAGCCCTCAGGGACTCGTCGAAACCCTTGAGGAACTCCGACAGGTCGTCGGCAAAGAGCACCACCGACTGGCGCTCGAAGCCGCCGGAGTCCTTGTTTTTGCTCTCCACGATGTTGAGGTAGAGATCCCCCAGGCGGTTTTCCTTTACGTTGAAGAAGTAGGTCCTGTTCGGCAGGCCCACCGTGGTTGAATAAATTTCGCCCCGTATACCCATCTTACGCTCCTGCATAGTTGTCGGCTTCGCCGACCATCCTGCGCTGCCAGTCAATGAAGAAACGCTCTGTCTCCCTGTCCGGGCCCTCCACGTCCGCCATGACCCGGAACACCGGTTCGGTGGCGGAGCCGCGCATCCAGATACAGGCCGTGCTGCGGCCCTCCCGGTTGACAAAACTGATCTTGAGCCCCCCCCTGCCCGCGGCGGAGAAATCCGCAATGCCCCGCTTCTCCTCCATGCCGGTGTAGGCGGCGGCCTCCCAGCCTGTGATGCCGTAGCGGTCCCTGAGGGCTTCCTTCCGCTCCTCCCATTCCCGGAGAAAGATCCCCTGGTACCGGCTTTTCAGGAGGCCGTGATCCGCGGTCTTGACCTGCAGCAGCGCCTCCGGGCTGTAGGTTCCGGTGGTGGCAAACGCGGGCAGGGACGCGATGACATCGGCGAGGGTGAAATCCGGGCGGCAGGCTCCGGCCTGGCCGGAAAGGGAGCTCCAAATTTCGAAAAAGCCCTTCCTATCCCCTTCGGTTCGTATGGCCAGGAGCTTTATCAGGGAAAGCATGGTGTTGACGGGGTCCCGCACCGCGGCCGGGTGGGTGATGTTGCCCCCCGCGGAGCCCTCTCCCAGGATGCGGACCTTATAGCCCTGTTCCCGCAGCTTCCGGGCAAGCCCCACCACGTTGGCTTCCCCCACCTCGGCGCGGAACACCTCCACGCCGAAGGCCCGGGCGATTCGGTCGATCCGCAGGGAGGTGGGGTCGTTCACCGCCACCGCGGCTTTGTCCAGGGCCCTGCCCCGGCCGTCATACCGGAGTTCCCCGGTCCAGACCAGGTGGGCCAGCTCCGAAACGCAGGCCAGGGCAAAGACTTCCTGGGCTTCCAGGGCCCGGGCTTTTTTTTCGCCTTCGTCCCAAATGACCAGGTTGCCCCGGTCGCCGTCGCAGTCCGGCACATACCCAAGGATCGCCGAAGGATCCGCGGCGTGGACCTGCTCCAGAAACAGCCGGCAGGGCTCCAGGGACTCCCCCTCGGGGACGATGCGGTGGACGATTTGGCCGGGTTTGCCGTTCATGGCGTAGAGCTTCACCCCCAGGCCCGCGAGGAGTTCCCCGTCGATGGACACGGTCCGCGCCGAGCCGTTAAAGTCCGCCGCCGCGGACAGGGGCCGCTCCTCGATGCTCCGGGAGATGCGCCCCAGGATGCCGTCCCCGGGACGGGCCCGCCCTCCGGTCCCTTCGGTAAGCTCCCGGGTAAAATCGAGGTAGGCGGCATAGGCTTCCCTTTTAGCCTGCTCCGACCCGGCATACACTTCGTCCAGGGCTTCGGCGTCGGCGCCGTTTATCAGGCCGGCCATGCGGGCAATGCGATCCTCCCGACCCATGAGCCGACGGAACCCTTCTATCAGGGACAGCGCTTCGGGGCCGGGCAGAACGCCGCCGTCGTTCAGGCCGAACTTCAGGCCGTTGTGGCCTATGGGGTTGTGGCTGGCGGAGATGTACACAAACCCGGAGGGCTTGGCGGTCCGGGCAAAGGCCATGATTTCCGGGGCGGCGGTAACTCCGGCAAAGCGGACAGCGGCGCCCGAAGCAAGCAGGCCGCGGATCACCACATCCGCCATGGCCGGTCCGGTAGGCCGGGTGTCCATCCCCACAACAACCCTGGGCGCCGGCAGATCCTTCTTGAGGCGCTCCGCAAAGACCAGGGCCGCGGCGGCAAGGATGATCCCATGAACCGGGGCAATGTCCGGAACGGCGCTTTCCCCGTCTCCGTCAGCGGCAAAAATCCCCCGCCACCCGGAAGCTGAAAGGATAAGGCCCCCCAGGGCCTTATCCAGGAAAGGGTCGTTTAAGCGGGGATCCTCCGGGGAATAATTCACGATACTTCACTATACCCCGTTTGCCGCCTTTTTGCCATACCCCGCGGGAACCGCCGGCGAGGCGCGGCCGGCGCCTAAAGCGGGGAATTATCGGGGAGCCTGACGAACTTTCCGGATCCTATGGCGGTAACATCCATAACAGGGTCTCCGCGATAGCTTATCGTTCCTTGGCCCACAATATTCGTTGTTAAATTGCCGGTGGTCCAAATAACTATCCTGCCGTCTCCGACAATATGGGCGGAAGCGTTCGCTGTCCTCAATTCTTTCCCGGCAAAGGTTCCGTCTCCAACCAGGTTGATTTCGGCTTCCCCGGCGCTCCCGGTCAAACGGATTGACCCTGATCCGGCCATGTTTATCTGTACAGTGTCGCAGTTAAGGGTTCCGGTTATTTCCGCCGCGCCGGCCAACCCCGCCATAAAGACCGGCGATGCAACCCCGTCGGCAAAGTCGACGGTTCCGGCATAGGCCGCGCCGATACCGGAAAGGGGCGGACAATACACGTCAACGGAAAAGCGCGGGAAAGTTTCTTCTTTCCCCTTAACGCCGATTTCCAATTCCTTCCTTTTTGTCCGCAGTTCTATGCGTTCATGCGAAGCGGCAGGGGCGCTTATGACTATTCGCGGCGCTTCCCCAGGATGAATTTTCACATCCGCGTTTGCCCGAATGTAAAGGGTTTCAAAAGCGGGAGGACTGTGTTCCACAACGGCGATTTCGCCGTTTCCCCGAGCCTTGCTCCCCGCGCCGGAGAGCGCCTGGCTGCCCGCAAGCGCCATAAGCGCGCCGACAGCTATCGTTTTCTTGTCTAACATATAATGCTCCTTATGCAGTCCATTTTGATCGTTTCCCCCTTGTCCTTTTGCTTGTATTATGTTAAGTTAAAGTAATTCGGAGAATGCACCTTGCTTAACAGTTATAATATATCACTTAACAATGTTAAAGTCAAGCGTTTTTGCCATTTTATAGTTGAAAAATTTTGTGAAAAGGGGCGTTTGTATGGAAATTTCACCGGAAACCATTGTCAGGGAGGCTATAGCCATTCTGAACCGGGACGGCCTGGAGAAGCTCTCCATGCGCGCCTTGGCGGGGGCGCTGGGGGTCAAAGCTCCCGCCCTTTACTGGCACATCAAGAACAAGCAGGATTTGATAGATCAGATAGCCGAGGCAATGAGCGCGGGAATGCGTACTTCCTGCGGCCTGAGCGACGCCAAAAAATACCTGTATGAACTTGCCCATGTGTACCGGCAAAAGCTGCTGGAAGTCCGGGACGGCGCGGCTGTTTTTATCAATTCCTATCCCTCCACTCCCGCCCGCTGCGAATCGATAAAAAACGTGATGATCTCCCTGATGCATATAGGGGTTAAAGAAAAACATTGCCTTGTTGCAGCCGGGATGTTCAATAATTATGTGCTGTCCTTTGTTGCCGACGAGCTGATTTTTAAAGCCAGCCCGGCCGGACAGCCCGCTTTTATTGACGCCATCCTCGGAACCGGTTACGAGAAAATGTCTTTTGACGAACAGTTTGACTGCGGTTTGAATGTCCTGTTTGCGGGTTTCAAAATTTTGGAACAATAGGTGGAATTACTTGATTGACCTATAATTACGGTGAAATGAAATGTCACACAACCAAAGGAATAGGGGCATGGCCAGGGTCGCGGCGCTGCTGGTTTCTATTATAGCATCCTCATGCGCCCTGTCAAAAGCGATATACCTGGGCGATGATATTTATTCCGGCAAAGCCGGGCCGCAATCCGGGGACATCCGCTACAACGCCGAAAATATAAACGGCATTTTTCCCGAAGCGGTCTACATCAAGACGCGCTCCCAGACCTTCAACGCATACCATTACTACATTCTGAATGACGGTCTGATATGGCATAAGAGCATAGACGGAGCGCAGGAACCGGCCGGGTGGGCGCTTTTTCAGGAAACGGGGCTTCCCCACAATTCCCTGAAAATAGGCTTTAACAAACCGGAAAGAATCGTAGAACTATCCGCCGACGCCGATGAACTGGTCGCCCTTTCGGATGAGGGCGGATTTTACCGTTACTGCTTTGACAGAACCATAGCCCACCCGAGCAGGGTATGGCTGGACCGGCAGGGCTGGCCCGGCGAGGAACAGCTCTTTCTTGACCAGCGCGCCGCAAAAAACCTGTCCTGGGCCTTGGGAAAACGGAACGCCCATGTTTTGTATTACGAAGACCCCTTCGGCAATCAGCACCACAACGGCGCCATGGAAATCGCCACAACCTATGTGCTCCTGGAGGACGGCCAGGAAATCTGCTACGCGGACGCGGGGCTTCCGAGCGATTTTTCCCGAAACTATGCCGGCCCGGAGCGGGGCGCCTTCAAAGCGGTCTCCTTATCGGCCAGCGCGTCCACCATGTTCGTCATAAACGAAGCGGGCGAAATGTACACCCGCCTTGCGGACTTTGACACCATCGGCTGCGACCCCATGCTCTTTAAATACACCTATGTTCCCTATGAATCGGATCTGAGCGGCGACAATTATTTCTCCAATCTGAGTGAATGGGGCCTCCCGGCGGAAGACTGGCGGCCCCAGCCCCGTATTCCCCTGGCCGGAAAAGCCGCGATTACCCGTTATACCACGATACTGCAAAACGGCCGGGGCAACGGCGCCCGGGAGCTCCGGGTCGCCGGCTTGAATGAATCGGGCGAGACCGGCTACTGGACCAAGGCGATTTTTGACGATGCCTGGCAATTCAAACCGGTTCCGCTGTATTTCAAAGCGGATTCGATTCTGAGAACCGCCAATTCGACAGAAGGCAGGGCGCAGGCTGAACGGGGGCCATCTCCGGATAAGCAGTACAGCGGTTATCACTGGACCGGCAATGAACAGGAAAACGACTGGGAATATACCATCCCCAATTTCAATATGCTGGAGGGGGACTGCGATCTTCGTATAACCCGGCAGGGCGAAAGCTGTACGCTGAAACTCTATCCCGTGGAAATGTGGACGTACCTCAAACGAAATTACCTGCCGGGCAGAACAGGCTCGCCCAAGATGTTCCTGGCTACGCTGGAAATTCCCGAAAACGCCTTCGACGGGATCTCGCCGGAGTTTATCACGGAACTCACACAAAAATACGCAAGGCATGACAAAAAACTTTTTCACTACACCATAGCGGCGTCAAACCATTATATTTTTTTACGGGAGAGCGGCGATACGGACTCCCTGCTGTTTTTATCCGACGGGACGGTGTCCAACCGGTATACCGAATTCCTGCCGACCTGGCTTGTTGAAGATTTTGAAGAACTGCGGCGTTATTATGCTCCGGAACTGCTGCTGGCCCCCTATGCCGTGACGCCCTACAGGGATTTGATTCAAAAAATCGAATTGAACAAAACCTTCCGTGATGAATTAAAATATCAGATTCGCTCCCTCAGATGGGCCCAGCTTACTGCCATCGGGTTTAACACCGGTTATCTGCCCGTTCATTACAGCGTTCTTATCAGCCCCCTGCGTTTTGTGAATGTGCCTAAGATCCGTACCATCACAAGGTTTGGCGACAGGATTGTTTTGGAAAACAGCTCGTATATCCATACCGTCTCCGGTCTTCGTATATGGATATGTGAAATCATCATCGAACTGCTGGAAGAGCGGCTGCTCCATTACAACGAACTGGCCAAAGAACTTGAGGCGGCAGATTAGAACGCCTCATACGCCCTGCAAACTGCATACAAGCGCCATCCGGGGGGTCATGGACCCGGCTTGTCCGTGTCCGGCCTCAAGCCCGGCACATCCCATTCGGACGGGACTTTAACAGGAACCCCCCTGGAGTCCACAAAGGCCCAGGTGACCTCCGCCTCGGCGATAAGATCCTCTCCCCGGAGTATGCGCTGGGCGATGACCCCGCTCACGGCCCCCTTCCTGGCGGGCCAGGAGCGGATCAGCAGTTCGTCCTCCGCCAGGGCGGGTTTTTTGTATTCGATACTAACCTTGGCCACATAAACCCCGTAGCCGGCCCGTATCGCGGCGGGATAATCGAAGCCCACATCCTTAAGCAACAGGTACCGGGCGTATTCCAGGTAGTTCAGGTAGACGGCGTTGTTTACATGACCGTAACTGTCACATTCGTAGGTACGCACCGTAAGGGAACATTCACTAATCATGCTCATCACTATATAATAGGAAAAAATCTGATTCAACGAGGCCAGCCTATGTTCCGGTATTGCCCTTCCTGCGGCTCGCAAAACATCCGGTTTGAACACAACAAGCTGTTCCGCTGCCCGGACTGCGGGTTTGTATACTACCACAACACCGCCGCCGCCACGGGCTGCGTTATCAGCGCCGGGGAGGAGATCCTCCTCCTGGTCAGAAACAAGGAGCCCGCCAGGGGAAAGCTGGATCTGCCCGGCGGTTTCGTGGACCCCGGGGAGGGGGCGTTCGAGGGGCTGCGCCGGGAGTGCCGGGAGGAGCTGGGCTGGGATCCGGGGCCGAATTTTACCCTCTTCGCCTCCTTCCCCAACGTGTATCCCTACAAGAACATCCCCTATAACACCTGCGATTTTTTCTTTGCCGCGGCCGCTCCGGGCCTGCGGAGGGAGGACCTTGTCCTGCAGGCAGGCGAAATTACGGAGGCGCTCTTTATCAAACCCTCGGAGCTGAACCTTGCCGATCTGGCCTTTGATTCCACCCGCCGGGCGATAAAAGCATACCTGGATTTTATCGCCCAAAAATGAAGAACCCCGCGCTGAAAGGCGAGGTATCTCCCGATTCTTTTAAAATTTTTCCTTCCCACTAAAGCAAAACCAAGGACATTCCCATAGTCCTTTTGGGGGGGAAAACCCTCCAAAGGAGCCTTATGATCAGCCGTTTTATCCGCCAGGCCGCCCTGACAGCGGCTTATGTCCGGGAATACCTCTTCCCCGCGGGCTGTCCTGTCTGCGGCGGCGAACTTTTGAGCCGGGACGAAGCCTGGCACGGTTTATGCGGTTCCTGCAGGGCGGGCCTGGTTATAGACGGCCAGAGACGCTGTTCGATCTGCGGCCGGCCCCTTATTTCGGAACAGGGCGAATGCCTGCAATGCCGGGGAAGGGGGGAATCGGAACCCCGGGAGGCCCATGTCTTTGACGGCGCGTTCAGCGTCTTTCCCTATACCGGCAAATACCGGAAACTTTTACGTTCCTACAAATTTGGGAAAAACCTTCCCCTGGGCAATTTCCTTGCGGAGCGGATCCTGGAAGCCCTGGGAAGGCTCCCCCCGGACGCGGGGGAGGGGGTTCTGGTCCCGGTTCCGCCCCGGCCCGGGAAAATACGCAAAACCGGCTGGGATCAGGCGGCTTACCTGGGAAGGCGCCTGGCAAAGCTGGGGGAGCGTCCTCAAAGCTGCCTTAAACGGCTGCCCTCGAAGAGCCAGAAAGAACTGGACAGGGCAGACAGAAAAACTAATCTTATGGGAAAAATCATCTGCGTTAAGCCGCCTCCAGGGACAGCGATACTGTTTGACGATGTAATTACCACCGGGGCTACCCTTGACGCCTGCGCGGCGGCGCTCAAAGGAGCCGGCACAGAGAAAGTGTACGGGGTGTGTTTGTTTTATGATTAGTATTGCTCAATAGCAGGGAGGAATTATTGCCTGCTAATTACTACGGGGAGCCAGGACAGGATCACTGCGGCGGTTAGGATGATCCGCCCCGCGGCAGAGGAGCCGCGGCGAAGCTCCCCGGAAGAAGCGGCGGCGGGGGGCTCTTCGGTTTGGCTGAGTTCCAGCATGAGCGCGTCGACGCCGGCGGCAAAGTTTTTCCGGGAAACGGCATTTCGCCGCTCCTGTATGGAGGCGAGGATGCGGAAGGATTCGCCGATCAGCTCCCCGAAGGCGCCCGGAAGCCGCAGGTCCCGCCGTATGGAAAAACGGGACAGCATGATCAGCCCCTCCAGGGTCGCCGCCCGTTGCAGCCCGCTCATGAGCGCCCCCCGGGTAAGCCTGAAGGTCCCGATGGAAAACAGCGCCTGTCCATAGGGGGCGAGGAGGTTGAACGCCACAATGCTCAGCATCACAGCAATGGTAATGAGGACATTGTTTTTCTTCCCCGCAAACCACAGGAGCAGTGAAAAAAACAAAAACTGCAGAAAGCGGGCAGAGGGATTGGGGTTGAACACCAGGGCGGGCATCATCAGGAGCCCCGCCGCGCACAGATCCCGGGCGCTAAAGATCCTCTCATACCGGTCCTGACGCTTCCGCCTGAACTTTTCCCATGTTCCTTCTCCCCTGTTTGACCTGTCCGCCGCCGCGGCCGCGGTTCCGGTTTTTTCCGACCCCCCGTCCTCCGCGGGCCGCGGCGAAGTTTCCCGCGCATACCACCGCGACTTCCCTATAAAGCGCTCGCAGAAAAGCCCCAGGCCCGTTCCGGTGATCACCCCCATGGCTAAAAAGGGCGGGAGGATGTACCGGACGCTTGGTCCAAAAACAAATAGCCGGGCCAGGGCGAGCTGGGCGCCGTTGGACAGCAGCGCTCCCAGGGCGCTAATCCCCGCCATGCTCGCCAGCCTGGTCCCCAGGAGCCGTCTCAGGGCGTACATGGAAAGGGCGGAGACAAAGGTTCCGGTCAACGAAAAGAGCAGGATATACGAAAAAAGGGTTCCGGTTACGATCCCCTGGCCGGCGACTTTTATCAGCGTCAACAGCACAAATTCGCCGAAGGGCAGGATGTCCAGGGCCAGCATCAGGGGCAGGTTGGCTATGCCTATCCGCATAAAGGGCACGGGCTTGGGGATGAGGTACTCGATGGTGGACAGGAACAGGCAAAAGGCCCCCAGGATGGCGAGGGTCCTGCGGTTTCCGGGCCGCGGGGTTTTACCAGGTCGTGCTGTCCAGGATTGGGTCGTCATCCCCGGTTCCTTCGATATAAACGAATACCTTGTTGGGCAGGCAGGCGGTCCATTGGCCCGGACGGCTCAGATGGCCGGCGGCTACACAGGTCTGGTTGGCGCAGGGGGAGGACAGCACCCGGCCGCGGCCCCCGCTGAGTTCCACCACCGTTTCCCCCAGGGGGCCGGAAACGCTGACTTTCTCCTCCGCGTTCAGGGGGAACACCCAGGTTTTGCCCTCCCCCTGGATGATCGCCTGCCCCGCGCCCCGGGAATGGCCGTAGACGGCAATAGCTGAAAGCGCCGTCAACGCGGAAGAAACGCCGATAATGAGAAAATCCAGGGGTTTGAGCGGACCAAAACGCATGGGGGTATCCTTCGGTCATAGTACTTTGGGTTTCCCATTTACTCAATAGCTGTTTTCGTGTATTCTGTGGCAATAATAAGGAGGAAAGGTTGCATGGCGGAGGAAGATCCCCGGCAGAAGCATGGCGCGGCATCCGTAAAGGACAGGCTCTTTTTACTGCTGACCAGCGGCAAATACTCCGACATGCAGAATGAACGGGAAATCGACGGCATAATCCGCCTGATCGTTCTCAACCTCACCTATACCATTGTTGCGCTTATCATTCTCCTCCTGGGCATAACGGAAATTCGGAGGGGCTCCGCCGATCAGGGGCTGCTGCATGTATTTTTCGGGATTGCGATTTTTGCGCTCCTGGTTTTGCTCCGCACAAAAATCCCCTTTGCCGCGGGGGGGCTCATTGTAACCGCCATTTTCGGCGTGTTCTGCGGAATCACCATCTTTACCCGGAACAACATCAACGGTTTTGCCGCTCTGTGGATCTATTCCTACCCCCTTATGTCCATCTTTACCCTGGGCCTGTCCCTGGGGCTCGTCCCCGCGCTGGCCCTCTTTGCGGTGGCCCTGGCGGGAGCCTTTGTTCCCGGCCTGGCGATATTCGATTACTCCTTTTCCGAAGCAATTCTGCTCTGCGGCTTGTACTTCCTGATTATGAGCCTGACGGTGATCTACGAAGCGGTCCGTTCCGTTAAAGACCGGTGGCTGCTGCGTCAGGATCGCTATATACACATGGTTTTTACCAACAGCATCAATATCATTATTGTGCTCGACGAAAACGAACGTTTTGTGTATTGCGCCAACGTCTTTCTCCGGCGGGCCCGGATAAAGAGCTTTGAGGAGGTGCGGAAACATAACTTTAGGGAGGTATTTTCCCGCTTTGCCTCCGCCGATTTGCTTGACACCCTCCAATCGGCGTTTCAGCTTTCCATTGAAGAAAAAAGCCCCATGCTTACCGAAGAAATTATCGACATGAGCGGGGACGGCAATTTCCGAAACTACGAAATTCACTTTACCCCCATGTTCGACGACAACGGAATCTATCAGGGAGCGTTTGTGCTTTTCCACGATACCACCGAAACCAAGCAGGCCAAAAAGCGGGCGGAACAGGCCAACGCTGCCAAGTCGAGCTTCCTGGCAAATATGTCCCATGAGATCCGCACCCCCCTTAACGCCATCATCGGCATGACCACCATTGCCAAAGGAACCCGGGACAGCGAGCGCAGGGATAAGTGCCTTGAAAAAATCGAAGAGGCCTCCGCCCACCTCCTTGGGGTGATAAACGATATTCTGGATATGTCCAAGATAGAGGCGGACAAGTTTGAGTTGTCCCGCGGGGAATTTGAATTTGCGAAGATGCTGCGCAGGGTGGTGAGTTCCCATGAATTCCGCGCGGCGGAACGAAAACAAAGCATAACCCTCACGATTGATCCCAACGTTCCCGCGCAGATTATCTCCGACGAACAGCGGCTCGCCCAGGTTGTCGCCAACCTCCTCTCCAACGCGATAAAATTCACCCCCCAGGGGGGACGCATCGCCATTGCCGCCCGGAGAATTGAGGATGACTACGCGGCGATACCGGAAAAATACCTGGCCGCGGCATTTCCTGACCGGCTGCCGGGGGAGGAAGTCGATGTTGCGATGAGCTCCCGGTGCGTCCTGGAGATTCGGGTCGCCGACACGGGAATAGGCATAGCCCCCGAGCATCAGGCGAATCTTTTCCAATCCTTCCAGCAGGTTGACGGCAGCATCTCCCGCAAGTTCGGCGGAACCGGCCTTGGGCTGGCAATCTCTAAACGGATTGTGGATATGATGGACGGAACCATAGGGCTTGAATCCGAACCGGATAAGGGCTCGACCTTCATCTTTACCATACAGGCGGAACTGTCCGAGGAGTCGTTGCGGGCGCAACGGGCGGCGGAGGAGCAGGCGGAGGAAGAGGC
The DNA here is from genome assembly GCA_031257695.1 of Treponema sp. Next base: position 14,211 of record JAIROB010000218.1, read on the forward strand.
CGCTTTTTCCGGCCGCCGGATACTCCTGGCGGAGGATGTGGAGATAAACAGGGAAATTGTGACGGCCATTCTGGAGCCCATGGGCCTCGTCATAGACGAGGCGGAGGACGGAAGGGCGGCCTACGATAAGTTCAGCGCCAATCCTGATTCCTACGATTTGATTTTTATGGACATCCATATGCCCGGCATAGACGGCTACGAAGCCACCCGGCTTATCCGCTCTTTGAGCCATCCCCGGGCGAAAACGGTTCCCATCATTGCCATGACCGCCAATGTTTTTAAGGAAGATATTGAACGGTGCCTGGCCGCGGGCATGAACAACCATGTGGGAAAACCTATCGATTTTGACGAATTATTGGTTTTATTGAAAAAATATCTGGCCTCCTGAGGGAAACCCCACAGAAATCCCCGGCGCATTGCTTAAATTTTCGTTTTGTTGCATAATCATATATGCCATGGCTGATAATAACGATTATATAAACAAGCTCACCGAGGTTTTGACAGCCCGCGCCAGGTGGCTCGAAAAATCAGAAATGGTCAAGCTCAAAGATGAATTCCGAACCTTCCACACCGCCTTTGTGGCGCTTTACAAGCTCTGTCTCAAAAAAGGTCTCATCAATGAGGACCCCTATAAAAACGAAGTAAAGATGGGGGAGCTTCAGGTTCCGGAGACCGGCCCTTTTACGGAAGCGGACTACCGGGATCAGTTCAGCCTCCGGCTTTCCAACTACGACAGCCAGCTCGACTTTCTGGTGAACTTTTATCAGTTCAGCCTCGAAGCCCTGGCGACGGACAGCATTAAGCGCATCCTGGGGCTGGTCAAATTTATTGACTGGACCCGGCTTACCAACAACAGCGACGTGCCGAACAACAAAGCTATGAACGAGATTGTAATCCAGGCAAAGGCCGGGGCGGACCCCCTCTCGGTGAGCATCATCAACGAGTCCCTCTCCAAGTTAAGCAAAACCACCGGGAGCATCCTTTCCTACCTTAAACTGGTGTCCGACTACAACCGGGAAGCCTACAAGCTGGATCTCCGTGTCAACGTGTTCAGCGGCCTTTCGGCAGAGGAAGCCTCGGCTGTTCCCGCTATCAGGAAGAATTTCGCCATCAACATGAAGGGGCTGCCCTTTTACCCCGACCTGGTGGAGGAGGTCATCAGGGAAGATTCCGGCGCCGGCGGGCCCCTGCGGGAAAATGTGCTCAAAAAGATGGCGCCGCCGGATACCAAGCCCAAAACCGTTGCCCCCCAGGTTGAGTTCAAACACATCCTGATCGACGGCCTCAACGCCATCGGCTCCGCCCATACCACCATAACCGAAATCGGGGCCAAGCTGGATGAAAACGCCGCGCTGCTGGAAAACCGGAAGATCAGCTTTTGGGAAAAGGTTCGGCGGGTTTTTCGGCAGATGCTGAACAAGGAGCCGGAGCCGGCTGTTTTCAACGTGGAGTACCTGGACCCCGTTAAGGGCGTTCCGGTTAAGGAAAAGGTCGATTTTGTCCTGTTCCGGGGCGAGATGGATCGCAAGAACCGTACCCTGGCCGCGCTCGCGTCCCGGAACGGCCCGGCGTTCAACAAGATGCAGTCCATGTCGGAGGATCAGCTCCTGGGGATGCTGGAAAAAAATATCCGGGACGCGCAGACCATGCACAAGATCCTGGGCGCTCTGGACGATTTCTTTAAGCTGGAGACGGACAAGGAAGATCGGGACAAGGTTAAGGGCATAAAGCCCGAATTGGCGACCATGAAAAACGCCATCGTCAGGGCGAACCAGCGGCGCCACGAGTTCAGCGCCCAGAAGGAAGAGGAAGAACAGATGAAAAAACTGGGCATAGGCGTCGAAGCCGCTGAAACTGCCGGCGCCGGCGCATAAGGAGAATCCGAATGGGAATATCACGACTACGAAGTATGGGCTTCGGCCTTTTTATATTGCTGGCCCTGAACGCGGGCGCCGCGCCTATCCGGGACCGGGCGAAGGAGCCGGTCCCTCCCCCGGAAAGCGGCGCGCCGGAGGATTCCGGAACCGGCCCGGAAAGACCGGATTTTGCCGAACCCCGCCCGCAGCTTGCCAACCGGGAAGAGCTGACCATGGCGTTTTCCATGGACGATGTGGAGCTGGATTTTCGGAAATCCTACCTGGCCAGCGAAGCCCAGCTCTACACCGCGCTCTACGAGGGGCTTTTTTCCTACCATCCCTTTACCCTGGAACCGGTTCCCGCCGCGGCCAGCTCCTGGGAAGTTTCGGAGGATAAGAGGGAGTGGACCTTCACCATCCGGGAGACCGCCCGGTACTGGAACGGCGATCCCCTCCGCTCCGGGGATTTCCGCGCGGCCTGGCTTTCCCTGCTGGACCCCACGCGGCAGTCCCCCTACTCCTCCCTTTTCGACATCATCGAAGGGGCGCTGGACTACCGGCTGGGCAACAACGCGGATCCCGCCTCGGTGGGCATCCTGGTCCCGGAGCCGGGAAAACTGGTGGTAAAGCTCAACAACCCCGTGTCTTTTTTCCCCAGTATGCTCTGCCACCATTCCTTTAGCCCTATCCACCCCGAAATGCTGGCGGTCGAAGACTGGTCCGCGGTCCCGCCTGTGTCCAACGGCCCCTTCTATGTGGTGGACCACACCGGGGATCGTATCACCCTTGCCCGGAACGAGCTTTACTGGGACGCGGGCCGGACCGCGCTGCGGAGGATCAACATTCGCTACCTTGAGGACGGGGACGAAGCGTCCGCGCTCTGGAATTCCGGGGAGGTCCGGTGGATAGCCGGGGATGTAAACCTGGAAACCCTGACCGACCGCAGCGGCATCGTGGTGAACCCCATGTTCGCCACCCACTATTACTACATCCGTTCCACCGCCGAGCCCTGGACCGACCCGCGGATCCGCCAGGCCCTGTCCATAGCCCTGCCCTGGGAGCAGATTAGGGAGGGCTATTTCCTGCCCGCCAAAACCCTGATATACCCCATCCAGGGGTATCCCGAGCTTGAGGGGCCTTCCACGGATGTTGACAAGGCCCGGAGCCTGCTCAGCGAGGCCGGTTATCCCGGCGGCGCGGGCCTGCCGGAACTGGTCATCCGCCTGACCCCCTCCGCCGAAGCCGCCCGTATCGGCGAGCTTATGGGAACCGCCTGGAAGGACGGGCTGGGCGTGCCGGTGCGGATAGAGGTGGTCCCCCACCGGCGCTATGTCGAGACCCTGAAACAGAACGATTACCAGGTGGCCTTTTCAACCTGGATTGGGGACTTCCCCGACCCCTACACCTTCCTGCAGATGTGGCGCCGGGACTCCAACCTGAACGACGCCCGGTTTAACGACAGCGACTACGAGGCCCTGATAGACCGGTCCATGGCCGAAGACGGGGAAACCCGTATGGAAACCCTGGCCGCCGCGGAGAAGCTGCTCCTGGACCGGGGGGTGGTGCTGCCCATTGCCTACAGCCCCGCGGTGAACATCGTGGACACCAACGAACTGGAGGGGTGGTTCCCCAACGCCCTGGACATACATCCCTTTAAATACTTCTCGTTTAAGGCGTTCCGGCCCCTGCCGGGGGTGGCGATAGGCAAATAACGGAGTCTTGAGGCTGTTCCAAACCTTCAGTTTTTGAAACAGCCTTAATTGTTCCTTGCGGGGGTTTTGAATACCAGGCTTTCCTCAAACCCGTGGATGGACTTGATCAACGCCAGCCAGTAGTCCGCTTCGTTCTTTGAGGTGTAAGGGCCGACCCGGACCCGGAAATAGGTTTTTCCCTGCACGTCGCGGTTTTCCACCAGGGAGGTGATGCCCTTGGAGGCGAGGGTATCCTTGACCGCTTCGGCGCGGGCTACGGTGGAGAAAGAGCCGGTCTGTACCCAGTAATTATCCTGGGCTCTGGATTGGCTTGGAGCCGCTTTAGGCGCGGGGGAGCGGACCGCCGCCGGGGTTTGCCGGGCCGCGGGAGCGGGGGCAGGTTTTACCCGGGGCGTATCGGGAACCGCCACCGCGCTGGGGCGGGGTATGTCAACGATCAGCCGGTTTCCGGCGCCGCCGGGGGAACGGTCCACCGTAACGATTTCGCCGGGGTTTTCGCCATAGATATAAAACACGTTGTCCTGGGTTTTCTCCTCCGGGGGGGCTTGAAGGCCCTGGCTTTCATCGAGGCTTTTCACCAGGTCCACGGCGTTTACCGGCGCGGGCACATCGCTTTCCGCGGCTTCATCGACCTTCCCCACGGGAACGGGCTTTTCCGGTTTTGCCGCGGCCGCCGCCGGAGACGGAGTTCGGGGGGAGAACACCAGAATCGAGGCGCCTATCACAATGACCAAAAAAACACCCACAGAAATCGCTACCAGCAGTAATTTCTTTTTTTCCATACCCTATGCCATCCCCACCCGGGAAAAAATATCGTTTATTTGTGTCTCCAAACGCTTCCGACTGCGGGAGGCGCGCAGACCACAATATCCCCGGTTTTCTATAACGTAAATATCGGCTTTCCCGGCAAAATATTGAGGGGTGAATTGTCTTTGGCTGCGGAACCGGGTCAGAAGCTGGCCCAGGGGGAGCCCGTCCCGTTTCCGGGCCCGCAGCAGCCGGGTCAGAACCGGCGCCTGCACCAGAATGATGAAGGCGAGGCGGAGAAACGCTGAGGATTTGTGGAGCAGCGCGGCGTTGATCACGCAGGGCTTCCCCCCCTGTTCCGCTATCCATTGGTCGGTCATCCGGTTGGCTTCGGGGTGCACTATGCCCTGTAGGGCCTCCAGCTCCTCCGCTCTGCCAAAAACCTTCGCGCCCAGGCGCCGCCGGTCTATGGCGCCGGTTGGTCCCAGGATGCCGTCCCCAAAGCGTTTCAGGACGGCCTCCCGCCGGGTTTCAATGGCCTGCTGCCCCAGCTTGTCCACGTCCAAAACCGGCAGGCCCCGTTCCTCCAGGATGGCGCCGACATAGTTTTTCCCCGCGCAGTAGGTCCCGGTGAGTCCGATGAGGTTTGGCAGAACAGGCGCTCCCTCCATGATCGCCTATTGTAGCGCCCAGACGTTTCATGCGGAATACCCCTATGGACCCCTAAACGGCACGGGGATGCGCACACACTCTGTAATGGGGGTCTCTACTAAGCCGCGCAAGCGGCTTCGAGGAATCGCTTGCCGCCCGCATTTGAGCGCAGCGAACGAGCGGGCGGCAAGCGAGTTCCACTGCCAGGCCCCCCGGACAAAGTCATAGTGCGTCCCCGCACATCCAGCTCCGGTCCATAGGGGGATCCGCAGGTCTTTTCGGTTTTGGGATTTTGAATTCGGAATTGCTGCTCCATGGCTGTTTTTTCTTGACATTTTCACGTTCCGGCCCTATTGTAAAAAAAAGGAATGTTGTGGAGAAACGAAAAATACCTGCCCAGCCTTCCGTGCGTCGATTACCTTCATATTTGTATTCCGTTCGGCAGGCGCAGCGCAACGGCAGCAAATTCATTTCGGGAACCTCAATCGCCCAGGAACTACGCCTGGAGCCTATTCAGGTGCGGAAGGATCTGGCAATAACGGGAATTGCCGGGAAGCCCAAGAAGGGCTATCCCGTGGACGAACTCATCAAAGCCATTGAGCGTTTCCTTGGCTGGGATGCGATCCAGGACGTTATTCTGGTGGGAGCGGGGAATCTGGGGAGCGCCCTCATGGGGCACCAGGATTTCCGGCTCCACGGCCTGCATATCGTGGCGGCCTTTGACAAAAACCTGCAGAAGATCGGAACCACCATCCACGGCGTGCGGGTGCTGTCCATGGATTCCCTGGAAGAGGAGATCCGGAGGATGGGGATTAAAGTAGCGATACTGACCATTCATTCCGATATTGCCCAGGAAACCGCGAACCGGCTGGTTGAAGCCGGCATCCGCGGAATATGGAACTTTACCGCGTTTAAGATCCAGGTCCCCGAATGGGTGGCGGTGCAGGCGGAGAACCTCTCCTCGGGGTACGCCATGCTCTGCGTGTCCATGCAGGCCCGGCAGGACAGGGATGATCGAAACGCCGGCTAAAGGCCCGGAGACCCTGCTTTCGGAGCAAAAAACCGCAGCCCAGGCGGAAATGCTGGGAAACCGCCTGAAAAAACGCTACCGCCACCTCCGCAGGTGGGCCCGCCGGACCGGAGCCGGAGCGTACCGCCTCTACGACCGGGACATTCCCGAAATCCCCCTGGTTTTAGACTTCTACGGCGACGCCGAATCCTCCGCCACAGCGGGCGCCGCAACGGGCGCGATAGCGGGGGCGTTGTACGAACGCCCCTACGAAAAGGAAGGGGAAGCCCGCTGGCTTGCCGCCATGACAGAGGCAGTTTCCGGGGCCCTGGGGATCCCCGGGGATTCGATTTTCCTGAAAGAACGGTCCAGGCAGCGGGGCAGGGCCCAGTATGAAAAGATCCGTTCCCGCGGCGAAGTAAGGGATATTACGGAAGGGGGGCTCCGTTTCCGGGTGAACCTTTCGGACTACCTTGACACCGGCCTTTTCCCGGACCACCGCAAAACCCGCGGCCTGGTTCGGGAGATCTCCCCGGGCAAACGGGTTCTTAACCTCTTTTGTTATACCGCTTCTTTTTCGGTGTACGCGGCCGCGGCCGGCGCCCAATCGGTGGACTCCGTGGATCTGTCCAACACCTACCTGGACTGGGCCAAAACCAACTTCGCCCTGAACAAGCTGGAAGCCCTGCCGGTTTCCCCCGCGGCCCTTTGCGGCGGCGCAGCCCCGCTCCCCCCCTTCCGCCTTATCCGCGCGGACGCGCTCCGCTTCCTTGAAGCCGCAGCATCCCTGCGCTGGGATCTCATCATCCTGGACCCCCCGGCCTTCTCCAACTCAAAAAACATGGAGCGCGTCCTGGATCTGAAACGGGACCATCGCGGCCTCATCGCCCGGTGCCTCAGTCTCCTCGCCCCCGCGGGACGGCTCATCTTCAGCGCCAACCTCAGGGGCTTTGCCCTGAACCCGGAGGACTTTCCGGGAACAGCCGTGGAGGATATGCGGGAAACCATACGCGACGAGGACTTTGCCGGAAGGCGCCTTCCCGCGGTGTACAGTTTTACTGTTATGCAGGGAAAGGACAATTAGCAGGGGGCAATTGCTGTCTGCGGCCTGGCCTGTGAGACCGGGGGCGTTACGGGGGTGTCCCCCGTTGAGGGGGGTAGCGTAAAAGCCGCAGGCTTTGGAGCGAGGGGGGAGGCTTCCCCCCCTTCCTGCCGGCGGAGGGCAAACCGGCCGCGTTGCAAGCCTCAGGTGTAGCGTTTTAAGGAAACTTCGTTTCGTGATTCAAATATCTTGTCAACGAATTTTTTATCCAGCGACGTAAAGGCGTAGCCCTTGAGGTAGGGGACCGCCGTGTCGCCGTGGATGATCTCAATGTACGAGTGCAGCTTTGCAAACTGTACTTCATCGTCCATAGCCAGGGGGTGGTTTTTCGACATCAGGGCCAGGTATTCGAATTCCCAAATCTGATCGTGATCCAAATGTTTATTCGTAAGATAATCAAAATAATAATTCTCGTACATTGTTTGATAGCGAATAATGCCCAGGTTAAATTTATTGCCAATCACGTCGTCTATGGTGCGGACCGAGTTGGTTTCCTGAATGTTGACGCTGATCTCCTTTTCAAAATCAAGCTCCAGGGCAAACCGTGTAAATCCTTCCGCAATATAACTGCCCCTGGGTATGGAGATGCTGAAATCCTGCCGCTCCGGATCCTCCGTATCCGTGAGCTTGTTGATCTGTTCCATCTCGTCCAGGATTTTTCGGGCATGGTCCAGAAACCTGAGCCCCTTTTGTGTGGGGAATACTCCCTTGGAGTTCCTCTCAAAGACGAAAAATCCAATCGTTTCTTCCATCTCCTTGACCGCCTTGCTTAAATTCGGCTGGGCCATGTAAAGGTTTTCCGCGGCCTTTGTGATGGATCGGGTGCGTTCAATTTCTATGGCATACTTAAAAAACAGTGAATTTTTATACCCCTCAAACTGCATAAGGACGCCGGATAATCGGGATTATTTGCATATTTATGCAAATAATCCACAAGCGCTACAGGCTCCTAGGGGCCCAAACTTGACCGGCAATTCAGGCCCGGCGCTCCGTTGAGGGCGGATCTTTCCCTTGGAAAAACTTGCAGGCGGCGGGAAAGCGGGATTTGACGCGGCTGGGGGCGGTGTGGCCCCGCTTAGCCGGGCACAGGGGGCGGGGGAGCGGGGGAAACGGCGGAAAACCGGGGGGCGCGGCCCTGTTTCCGCCTACGGGGTCTGTCCCTGTGCTCCGCCCCAGCCCCAAGCGCCGCCTCGGCCCCCACATCCGCCGGAGCCTCTCCCTCCAGTATCGCCGACCAATACCGGTCCCCCCAGATGTGCCCCGTCCGCCCCGTCAAAGCGTTGTACCGCTGAGCGAAGGTCTGTTTCAGCCACTGCATGATGGCCGGAAGCTCCATCCCGTCCTCCGGCTTGATGTAGAACCTAAGCTGGTCCGCGCCAAACCGGAGGTCCCGGACCTCAAAAGCGAAGCGGAGCGTAGTTTCCCGGAAAACCCCGGAAAAGAGAGCGGCGGCCCTGGGCAGGCTGAGGATCTGCTCCCGGTTGTTGATTTGGGAGCGGATCTCATACCACACCCCCTGCGCTAAAATACGTTTCTGTCTCATACCCCC
>JAIROB010000110.1 GCA_031257695.1 Treponema sp.
GTGACCGACATGGAGCGCACCGTCCGGGCGGAGGTTATCTCCTCCACCTTCGACGAGCAGGCCGCCCGCCATGTCCAGGTGACGGAAATGGTCCTGGAAAAGGCCAAGCGCCTGGTGGAACACAAGAAGGACGTGGTGATCCTCCTGGACTCCATCACCCGGCTGGCCAGAGCCTATAACCAGACCGTGCCCATGTCGGGGAAGATCCTCTCCGGCGGCGTGGACTCCAACGCCCTCCACAAACCCAAGCGCTTTTTCGGCGCCGCCCGGAACATCGAGGAAGGGGGCAGCCTGACCATCATTTCCACCGCGCTGATCGAGACCGGCAGCCGCATGGACGAGGTTATTTTCGAGGAGTTCAAGGGCACCGGCAACCTGGAAATCAACCTGGACCGCCGCATCAGCGACCGCAGGCTCTTCCCGGCCATCAACATCAAGAAATCCGGCACCCGGAAGGAGGAACTGCTCCTCTCCGAGGAACAGCTCCAAAAGATCTGGATACTCCGGAAGGTCATCAACCCCATGGACGATATCGAAATCATGGAGCTTCTGGTTGACAGAATGAAAAAAAGCAAGAATAATGAAGCGTTCCTGCGGTCGATGAACACCAGCTCCGCGGGAACGGACTAAACCTAGAGCATGGAGTTACGGAGTATAGAGATGAAAGCGGATATCCATCCCAAATACGAACTTACCACAATCACCTGCGCCTGTGGCAACGTTATCGAAACCCGCTCCACCACCCGGGACATCAAAGTGGAGATCTGTTCCGCCTGCCACCCCTTCTTTACGGGAAAACAGAAGCTGGTGGACACCGCCGGACGGATCGAGCGGTTCCGCCGAAAGTACAATATCAAAGAGTAGTTTCCCGCGCCCAATCGCGGCGGGGGAAAAGCCTCCCCCGGCCGCCTGCAGAGGCGGTTCTATTGCCGCTGTTCCACCAACTGGATCTCAATGCCGTCCGGGTCATGGAAAAACGAAAAGCTCACCGCCGGGTTAGGGGAGACGGGCCCCCGGACAAGGGGATAACCGGCCTGTTCCAGCCTGGCGGTCCCGTCTTTGAGGGAGTCCACCCGGAAGCCCAGGGTAAATCCGGAGTAGGCCGGTTTCTCCTCCCCCGGATGGCATATCAGCTCGATGTTCGGCTGTCCGGCTTCGCCCAGAAAGGCAAGCTCGCCGTTGCCGGAGGGGCCGCGCCGGACCAGGTTGAGTCCCAACAGGCCCTGGTAAAAACCAAGGGATTTTTCCATGTCCCCTACATGAACGGTGGTATGCATATAGGTCATTGAGCGCTCCTTTCAAGAACGATAGTAAATGCTTCCCCCAAAAAACAATTTCGGGAGAGCCCCAGTATACCACATTTTGCCTCCGGGCGCTTGAAAAAATACGGGTTGTGGGATAAAAACGAATATCCATGCCGCAAGAACCGCCTTTTTATGCCCGGGGACTCCGCTTTTCCTGCGCGCGCTGTTCCGAATGCTGCCGTATCGATCCGGGGTTCGTGTTTTTACGAAAGAGCGATGTTGCAATGTTGGTTTATGCCCTGGAATTGCGATATACTGAATTCATAAAACGCTATTGCCGGTGGGTTCCCACCGCCGGGGGGGGGAAGCGGCTTTCGCTTAAGGAAAAACCGAATTACGATTGTATTTTTTGGTCAAAGGGATGCGCCCTCTACGAGGCGCGGCCCCTGCAGTGCAGGGCCTATCCTTTCTGGCCCTCCATGCTGGCTTCCCGGGAGGCATGGGAGGCTGCAAGCTGCCCGGGGATGGGAACCGGAACCCTGTATTCCCGGGAGGAGATTGAAGCATTGCTGGCTCGGCAGAACGCGGAGCCGATCATTGAGAGGGAGCGCTAAATGCAGGTTCAATTTTGGGGCGTCAGGGGATCCCTTCCGTCGCCGCAGTCTCCCCCGCAGATACGGGACAAAATTTCCGCCATCCTGGAACGGATCACCCCGGAGGACATCGCCGACTCCGAAAGCCGGGAAAGATTTCTGGCGGAGCTGCCCCCCTGGCTTTTTGGAACCGTTGGGGGCAATACCCCCTGCGTGTCCGTCAAAAACGGCGATCCCAAGAATCGCCTTGTTTTTGACTGCGGTTCCGGAATTCGGGAAATGGGCCTTGCCATGGCCAGGGAAAAACCCCCGCCCACCCACTACGATATTTTTCTTTCCCACCTGCACTGGGACCATATTCAGGGGCTGCCGTTTTTTGCGCCCGGCTACGATCCTTCGGTAAAACTGGACTTCCATTCCCCCATGAAAAACCTGGAGGCCGCGTTCAACGGACAGATGAGCTCCCCCTATTTTCCGGTTCACATGCAGTCCATGGGTTCGGAGAAGGAATTTCACCTTCTGAATCACCCCATAGCCATAGGGGACGTGACCATTTCCTATAAAAAACTCAGCCATCCCGGGGATTCCTATTCTTTTAAGGTATACGACGGTAAAAGCAGCTTCATTTACGCGACCGACACCGAGCTTTCCGCGGATGATTTTATGAGAACCGAAGAAAACATCCGTTATTTTGAAAACGCGGATCTGGTGGTTATGGATTCCCAGTACACCCTGGGGGAGTCCATTGAAAAGTACAATTGGGGGCATAGCGCTTTCAGCATGGGGGTTGATTTTGCCGCCACCTGGGGGGTAAAACACCTGGTTCTCTTTCACCACGACCCCACCTACGACGACCGGAAACTCTTTGGCATCCTTCAATCCGCCAAATGGTATACCGAGCGGATGAATATTCGGGGGATCGATATTTCCCTCGCCATGGAAGGCATGGAGATAACCCTGTAAATTATGGCCGGGAATCCTGGGGTTCGCTCTTTTGCCGCCGCGCTCTGCGTCCTCCTGGGGACGATTCTGGTCTTTGCAGCCCTGGCCCTGGGGTGCTTTATCTACTTTAACAGCCCCCCGGGAAAAGTTCCGGTGTTTGCCGCGGAGGACACAACCCTGCGGCTCGACGAATCCGGCGCGGTCCGGCTGGAACTCCGGCAGGGGGAAAGCGTCCGCTCCGTGGGCCAGCGTATGGAAAGCGCCGGAATAATACGGAGCCGGCATTTCTGGGAGCTCCTGTCCCGCCTTAACAGGGGGGAACACCTCAAGGCGGGAACCTACAGCTTTTCCCTGCCGGCCACCCAACTGGAGATCCGCTCCCTCCTGGTTTCGGGCCGGCAGATCCTCCTCCGGGTTACCCTGCCCGAAGGCGTAACCCTGAAAAAAACCGCCCAGATCCTCGCCGAAGCGGGGGTCTGCGCCGCGTCGGATTTTCTCGCCGCCGCGTCGGATCCGGAGATCCTGGACGCGTACCGGGCGCCGGGCGCCACCCTGGAGGGCTACCTCTACCCGGACACCTACCTGTTCCCCGAGGGCTATCCCGCGAACCTGGTGGTGAAGGCCATGGCGGACACCTTCTTCAAGCGCCTGGCGGAGATTCAGCCGGATTCCCTTGCCCTGTCCCCGGCGGAGCTGAACAAACGGATTATCATGGCCTCCATCGTGGAGCGGGAATACCGGGTGGATGAGGAAGCGCCCCTTATGGCCGGGGTCTTTTACAACCGCCTGCGTATAGGCATGGCGCTCCAGTCCTGCGCCACCGTGGAGTACGTGATCACCGAAATCCAGGGGCGGCCCCACCCGGAACGGCTCTACGAGCGGGACACGGAGATCCGCAGCCCCTACAACACCTACCTGGTTCCGGGCCTTCCCCCGGGCCCCATCTCCGCGCCCGGCACGGTGGCCCTGAACGCCGCGTTTAACCCCGCCCCCAGCGATTACCTCTACTTCCGCCTGGTAAACCCCGCGGAAGGCCGGCACTACTTTTCCCAAACCCTGGACGATCATATCCGCGCGGGGGCGCTCTATGTCAAAGCGAGGAGCCGCTGATGCCCTACATCGCCGAAACCACCATACGGGAGCTGAACGACAAACTGGACGCGGTGTCCGTGATAAACGACTATGTACGCCTGGAAAAGCGGGGAGGGCGGCACTGGGGGCTCTGCCCCTTTCACAATGAAAAAACAGCGTCCTTTACCGTCAACCCGGACATGAAATGGTACCACTGTTTCGGCTGCGGCAAGAGCGGCTCGGTTATCGACTTTGTGATGGAGATGGATAAACTCAGTTTTCCCGAGGCGGTTGAACAGTTGGCCAAACGGACGGGAATCGAAGTCGTCTACGAAAAAACCGGCCGGGGCGCCGCGGACACGGTCGGGGAAAAGGAACGGGATCAGCTTTTCGAGCTGTACCGCCGGGTTGCGGTAAGTTTCCGTCACTTTTTGCTGGAAAAACCCGAAGGGGCCGAGGCCAAGCGCTATATTATCTCCAGAGGGATCAACGACGAAATGATAGAACGTTTCCGCCTGGGATACGCCCCGGGGAACCGCTCCTGGCTGTATCGTTTTTTAACTGAAAAGGGTTATTCCCCGGAATTTCTCGCGTCCTCGGGGCTGTTTTCCCGGAACTACCCCCAAAGCGCTTTTTTTTCGGACAGGCTCATGTTTCCCATAGCGGATCGCCAGGGCCGGACCGTGGCCTTTGGGGGGCGCGTCCTCTCCGGCGGCGAGCCCAAATACCTGAACTCCGGGGAGTCCGGGGGGTATAAAAAGCGGGAAACCCTTTACGCCATAGACCTGGCTTTGCCTGAGATCCGCAAAACCCGGGAAGCCTATGTTGCCGAAGGGTATATGGACGTGATCGCCCTGCACCAGGCCGGGGTTGCCAACGCCGTGGCGCCCCTGGGAACCGCGTTTACCGACGAGCAGGCCAGGCTCCTCAAGCGGTGGGCGGAACGGGTCTACCTGATCTTCGACACCGACGAGGCGGGGCAGAACGCGGCGTTCCGGGGCATCATGACCTGCCGGAAAAACGGCCTGGAGAGTTTTGTGGTGGCCCTGAACCCGGAAGGCCCGCCGGAAGCAGAAGCGGGATCCCCGGTTTCCAAGGATCCGGCGGATGTTTTGAAAAATTTTGGCCCCGGGGCGTTGCAAAAATCCCTGGAATATGCTATAAATGACTTTGAGTATCTTATTAAAAGGAGCAGGTCCCTTTTCGATTTTTCCAATTCCCAGGGGAAATCCCGGGCGGCGGCTTTTTTGTTTCCCTACGTGAGGACCGTAGATTCCGAAGTTTCCAGGGATTCCTACCTGGGCCTTATGGCGGATGCCCTTGGGGTTGAACGCCAGGCTGTGGTGTCGGACTTTTTGCGGTTCACGAGAGGACAGGAGGCCGCGGGTTCCGGAGCCTTTGCTCCTGTTGCCCGACGGAGGATTAGTTTAAATGATGAGCTGTTTTTGCTCATCGCGGTGTTGGTAAACCACGATCTTTATCCCAAGTTGCGCGCGGCCCTTGTTATTGACGATTTTGACGATCCCGCCGCCAAGGAGCTCTTTATAGCGCTGGAGGAATGGTTCAGAAACGATATGCCCGGTCTGGATGATCTGAAAGAACGGATAAGCGACGAAGCTCTGCGGAATTTCGTTATTCAGCAGGGAGTTTCCGAGGCGTTTTTTATGAACCCCGAGAAGCTGGTGAGCGACGGTATCAGAAAGATACGGCAGAAAAGGCTGGAGCGCAGACTGGCCGGAATTGTTGCGGAGTTGAGGAGCGCAAAACATGAGCAGGACCGGAGGGAGGGCAGGGGAACCGCCCTTGAGGATTTGCTCGCTGAAAAAGTGCACCTTGACGCCGAATTACGTTTACTGAAGGAAGCAAACTAATGACGGAATTGCGGAAGCCCGAAGAGACCGCGTCAAGCATGACGACGCCGGACATGACCCTTGATCCGGCAATTATCAAACTCATTGACTATGCCAAGGAAAAGAAAACCCTCTCCTTTGACGAGCTTTCCGATTTTTTGCCCGAGGAGTACACCGGGAATTCAGACATAATCGATCAGGTGCTCAGCCGTTTGGGCGAAGCCGGGGTTCAGATCATCACCGACGTGGATATGGGGGATGACGACGCCGAGCCGGATGTCCGGAAAAAAGCGGAGGCGGACAAAAAACGGCTGGTTTACAACGAAAAGGAATCCTCGGTGGACGATCCCATCCGGCTGTATTTGCGGGAAATCGGGAAGGAGAGCCTGCTCACCGCGGAGCAGGAGGTGGAGCTCTCCAAACAAATGGAGAGCGGGGAAAACATCATCAAAGGGGTTATAAAAAAGTCGGGGATGGTTATTCCGGAATTTTACCATATAACCCAGCGCGCCTTTTCGAAGAAGGACCCCAGGGAGCTGAGCCTGACCAAAAAGGAAGCCACCGAATACCTCGCCGAGCGCCGGCGGCTGAACCAGTTTTACAAAGAAACCCTCAGGGTAATCGGGCCGGATTTGCGGAGCTACATTGAAAACAAACGGAGGATCATCAACCGGGGGGGCGATATTTTTGAGGACCGGGAACTGGCGGAACTGCGCTCCCATATTCTGGAGGAAATCGAAAACGCGGAGATCCATCCTGACGAAATCGTGGGCTTTTCGGACAAGTTTGTCCAGGCCGCAAAAAAAATAAAGCGGTACAAGCGGGAACAGGAGCGTATCGAAAAGCGGCTCCGGGTAGGCTCCCTCAAGGAACTGCGGGCGTTGGGCCGCGGCTTGACTATTAAGGAAGACCGGGAGAAGCTGGAGGCCAACCTGAACCTTACGTCGGACGAGATAAAAGAACTTATCCGCCATATCCAGGTGACGGAGAAAAAACTCCGGCAGATGGAATCGGAATTTGAGGAATCCATAGAATCCATCAACCAGATGGCCCGGGAGATAAACCGGGGTCGGGTGATGATGAAGAACGCCAAGGACAGGCTTATCAAGGCGAATCTCCGTCTGGTAGTGTCCATTGCCAAGAAGTACACCAACCGGGGGCTTCATTTTTTTGACCTGGTCCAGGAGGGCAATATCGGCCTCATCAAGGCGGTGGAAAAGTTCGAGTACCGCAAGGGCTACAAGTTTTCCACCTACGCCACCTGGTGGATACGCCAGGCCATAACCAGGTCCATCTCGGATCAGGCCAGGACCATCCGGGTGCCGGTCCACATGATAGAGCAGATCAACAAGGTGGTTCGGGAATCCCGGCAGCTTATGCAGGTTCTGGGCCGGGAACCCACGGACGAGGAGATAGCCGAGCGGCTCGGCTGGACCGCCCTGCGGGTAAAGTCGGTGAAAAACGTCGCCCAGGAACCGATCAGCCTGGAGACCCCCATCGGGGAGGAGGAAAATTCCCTGTTGGGGGACTTTATCGAAGACAAGGAGGTGGAAAACCCCTCAAGTCAAACCGCGTTTACCCTGCTTCAGGAGCAGCTTTCGGGGGTGCTTGCCACCCTGCCGCAGCGGGAGCAGGAGGTGTTGAAGATGCGCTTCGGCCTGGACGACGGGTATTCCCTTACCCTGGAGGAGGTGGGGCTCTATTTCAACGTCACCCGTGAACGGATCCGGCAGATCGAGGCCAAGGCCCTGCGCCGGCTGCGGCATCCCCGGAGGAGCCGGAAGCTGAAGGATTACCTCGATCACTGAGGCGCCGGCGGGAAATCGGCGTATAGGTCATAAATTACTTTAACTAGTATGAAAATATAGACGAATAATGGGGAGCATACATGGTAGTAGAAGACGTTTTTGAGAAGCTGCGGGCCCTGCAGGATATACTGTCGGAAAAAATTGTTCTGGAGAAAGATATCCAGGAGATACCGAAACTCCTGATAACCCAGGAAGAGCTTTTGGCCCGGCTCAAGGAATCGTATATTAAACGGAACCAGGAATATAAAACCGCCAAGATGTCCGAGGGGGAGTACCGGAACCTTTTGATGCAGGCGGAGGCCGACCGGGAAAAGTCGGAAAAAAACATGGATTCCATCAGCACCCAGCGGGAATACGAGGCGTTGGACAAGGAAATTCGGGACGCTTCCGAGAAGGAGCAGCACTATCGCAAGGAGCTGCAGCGGGAAGAGCGGGTTCTGGCGGAATTGGACGAGCAGATCAGGCAGAGCAATTCCCTCATCGAGCAGCAGGAAAAGGATTTGGCGGAACGCCGGGCGAGCATCGAGGCGGAGATTGTGGAAAAGAGAGCCGAGGTTGCCGAACTGGAGCAGCAGGAACAGGGCATTATTCCCGGCCTCGATCCTGAGGTGCTCTTTAAGTTCGAGCGGATCATTCGGAACAAGGGGGGCCGGGGCATTGTGGCCATCAAGGGCGGGGTCTGTATGGGCTGCCACATGATACTCCCCGCGGAGTTTGCCAACCGGGTCCGCAAGGGGGAAGATATTGTGTTCTGCCCCTACTGTTCGCGGATACTCTTTTATGAAGAATCCGAGCAGGGCGAAGAAGAATTCTTCGACACCGAAGATATGGGCAGCCTGGCCGATCTTGACGACATGGACGACGAAGAATATGACGAAGACGAAGAGGAGGATGAAAAGGTCAATATAGACTATGAGGAATGAGAGCCCCCCTTTTTGGGGGTTCTTCGTTCCCGGAGAAAACGCGTCAGACGTTTCTCCATGCGGCGGTTATATGACGATGAACCTGGTTCCCGCGGCGCAGATAATTCTGCGGCGAGGAAAGTCCGGGCTCCGCAGGGCATGATGCCGGGTAACGCCCGGGCGGCGGAGGGGCGACGCTCCGCCGACAGACAG
>JAIROB010000136.1 GCA_031257695.1 Treponema sp.
GGCCCTCTTCCTGGTGCCGGTGCTTTCAAGCCATTACCTGCCCCTGGTCACCCGGAAGCAAAAACCCCTGTCCAACCCCTTCCTTGCCGCCATTGACCGCGGCTTCTCAAAATTTTTCAACGGCCTTGACAATGCGTACCGCAGGGCGGTGGACCGGGTGCTGCGGCACAAGATCCTCATGATAAGCTCCATGACCTTGCTCCTGGTGGGAAGCATAGTCCTGATACCGATAATCGGCTGGGTCTTTATGCCTGAACAGGAGGCGGACTCGGTAAGCATCAACGCTACGCTGCCCATGGGAACTCCCCTGGAGGAGACGGAAGCCGTGCTGCATAAGATGCAGGCCTTCGTGGAGCAGGAGGTGAAGGGCTATGACCAGATCGTCCTCAACGCGGGGAGCGGCGGAGGAATGTTCGGCGGATCCGGTGGCAATTCAGGCTCCCTGCGGATCAACCTCCCCAAATACGCGGAACGGATAGACACCGCCGAAGACATCAAAGCTAAACTGCGGCCCCACTTTAGCGAATTTCCCGGGGTTATGTTTTATTTCTCCGGCGGCATGGGCGGTATGGGCGGCATGGGCGGCAGCGCCGTTGACATCACCCTCCGCACCGATGACCTCGTCAAAGGCAAAGCCATGGCCGAACAGATTGCCCAGGTCCTGAGGACCGGGGTTCCCGAGGTAATGGAGCCCCAGGTGAGCGTCATGGACGGACTGCCCCAGATAGAGATAGAGCTTGACCGGGAACGGATATACGCCATGGGGCTCAACGTCTACACCATCGGCAACGAGATACGGGCGGCGGTGGACGGCCTTACCGCCACACGGTTCAATGACGGCGGGATCAACTACGACGTGGTGCTGATCCTGGCGGAGGCGGACCGGAACACCAGGCCCGCGCTGGATCATATCTTTGTGAACAGCCAGATGACCGGCGGGAGGGTGGCGCTTTCCAACTTTGCTTCGTACCGGGAAGGCACCGGGCCCATGGCGATCAGCCGTGAAAACCAGAGCCGGGTTATCCATGTCACCGCAGGATCCGTTCCGGGGGTCAGACTCAACACCCTGGACGAAAAGGTCCGCTCCCTGGTGCAGTCCTCAGTGCCCGCGGACGAGGACGTGATCATCGAGTACGGCGGCGGCAATTCCGAGATGGTAAGACTGATGACCCGGTTTTTGCTGATCATGGTGGTGGCCGTATTCCTGGTCTTCGGCGTCATGGCGAGCCTGTTTGAATCCTTTCGGGATCCCTTTATCGTGCTCTTTACCATTCCCCTTTCCCTTATCGGGGTGGTCGCCATCTACTTCATCACCGGCGAGGTCTTCAATATCCTCACCGCGGTGGGCCTGCTGGTCCTGGTGGGGGTTATCGTCAACAACGGAATCGTCCTGGTGGACTACACCAACCTGCTCCGTAAGCGGGGCCTTTCCCTGCACGACGCGTGCGTGGAAGCCGCGGGCAACCGCCTCCGGCCCATCCTGATGACCACCCTGACCACCGTGCTGGGCCTGGTCCCCATGGCCTTCGTCCCCGGTGAAGGTTCGGTGATGACCGCTCCCATAGGCAAGACCGTGCTGGGGGGCCTGAGCTTCGGCACCCTGATGACGCTGTTCCTCATGCCTACCATATATTACATCGTGAATAAGAATTCCGACACACGGAAAGCCAGGATGGAAGCGCGGCGGGAACGGATCGCCAAGGGCCTGAGCCGGAAGCAGGCCAAAGCCCAGAGCGTCGCGAGGACGGCGCTGGAACTCCTGCCGGATTCCAAGATTCAGAACGCGGAGGCAGGCGTATGATTCGAATAGAGATAATCGCTAACCATTCGGTGGAGGACAACATCCTCGAAGCCCTGGCCGAAGCGCAGGTGGCTAAACATTACACCCGGTATCCCAACGTCATGGGGGTCGGCAGGTCCGGCCCCAAGATGGGGGACTCCATCTGGCCGGAGGAAAACTTTGCCCTGGTGATCTGGTGCGAAGACGATGAAGGGCGGATCATAGAGCGGGCGGTCGCGGGCGTTAAGCAGCGGTTCCCCGACGAGGGCATAAAGATCTTCGGGCTCCGCGACGGCCCGCCCCGGGAAGTTCCGCCGGCCCCGGAGCAAAAACCGGAACCGGCGGAAGCCGCAAACATGGACGGCCTTTCAGGATTGGCCGGACTGGAGTAGCGCGGCGGAATCCCTCAGATCCTGAAGCCGCGCCGCAATTTCCGGGTCGTAGCGTAATTCCAGGAATTTCTCCAGGAATGCTGCGGCCCGGTCTTTGTCGCCGGTAAAGTACTGGCACAGATCCGCGATGAACAAACATATATAGGGCGCGTTCCCTTCCGTTTCCTCAAGGTTAAGGAGTATGGCCAGCGCTTCGTCGTGTTCCCCGCGGCGAAACGCCAGCGCCGCCCGCAGGTAGCGCAGGGGGGAATAATCCGCTCCCAGGGCTTCGGCCCTGGCTAAAAACGAGGCCGAGAGCGCCCAGTCCCCTTCCTTCAGCGCCTGTTCCGCGCCGCTTAAAAGCTGATCCCGGTGGCTCATGCTCAGGTACAGCACGCTTTTAGGGTCCGTATAGCATATATCCAGCGCCGCCTCCTCATAGTTGTCTTTGAGGGCCTTTATTTGGTAATTCCTGCCGGTCTTTAAGTCCGCCAGGGCAAAATGGCCGTGAATATCGCTGAGGGCCTTTAATTTGCCGTTCACATAGAGCCTGACTTCCTTGACTGGCCTGTTGTCCCTGTCGTAGATCATGCCGTATAGCCCCTGGCTGGTTTTTCGTATCACCGGGTTTGAAGCGCAGGACAGCAATGCCGCGGCGGCGAATCCCAAAAATAAAATACGCGCTTTCATGTTACTTCCTCCTGATAAAATAAGATGCGCCTTCGATTTCAACCACGCAGTGTTCCTCGTTGATTGACGCCAGGCTTGCGTTAATGGAAAGGATCCTGCCGCTTGTCTCTTCCTTTACATAGATCCATTCCCGGTCATCGGATTCCCGGATTGACCCAAGGTAGCTGAATTTCCCCTCCCCCGGAACCGGCCGGGTCTGGGGAGCGTCTTCCCGCGGTTCCTCCCCCGGAAGGGCTTTGTTCGGGGCCCTGAACGCCCGCGCCAGGGTTTCCGCTCCGATCGGCGGAAGCGCCCGGTCAGGGAGCTTTCCGGCTTCGGCGGGCCCCTCCGGGTTGAAGGCCGGGGCCGGAATCTCCGTGAGGCCCTGCGGCGCCCGGGCCGATTCCCGGAAGCCGGAGGCGTTGTTTTGGGACAAAAACAAGCGGGCGCCCAGGGGAAACAGGGGAATTCCCAGGGCCGCTATAATTTTGACGGTCAGTAGTTTATTGTACATGGCTGAACCTCACCGTAACGTCTATGCCGGAAGAACGGGCATCCGGTTTAATGCTGATATAGTTCAGGGGAAGGGGAAGATCCGCCGCCCCCTGCAAAAACCTGAGAAAATTAACGGGGGTACTTGAAAGGACAAATTCCGTGGCCGCGGTCCCCCCCGCGGACAGGGTCCTGATCCCTTCCACAGCGACGGCATGGGAGCGCAGCGCGTTTCGGATCATGCCGGAGGGATCCTGGGGATTCCTCTGAACCGCGGCGCGCGGCGCGCCCTCCGGCGCTTCCGGGCTTCGCAGTTCCGCCAGGCGATCCTCCAGCCGGGAAAGGTAGCCGGGCGGAAGGGGCAGGGCGCTGTCGAGCGCCTCCCGGCAGCGTTCTATGGACTCCCTGCAGCCGCGGATCTCCCGAATATATCCCGCCGCCCGGAACATACATACCGCGCCGAGCGCCAGGCAGCAAAGGCGCCCCGCGAGGCGGCGTTTATTGTTATTCATGCCTTTCCGCCCTCCCCGAAATGAGGAACTGATCCCCGGCGATGGGCGAATTTACGGCCCGGCGGAGGGACAGTTCGCTGAAACGCCCCGAGGTTTGCAGCGATTGTAACACTCCGATGGCGTCCGCCCCCTCGGCCTCAAGATCGAAATTTTCGCCCTGGATGACCAGGGATCTTATCCAGCCCCCGGACAGGCAGCGCTGGAGCGCGGCAATAATGCCGTAGGGATCGGTCCTTCCGCGCTGATTCGCCTCCGCGCCGCCTGCCAGTAGTTCCGCGATCTCCCCTTCCAGCGCCCTCGCCCTGTCCAGGGCCTGCCCCTGTTCCCTTTCCTGTGTTTCTATGCGGGAGAGTTCCAGCTTGGTCCGCCCCGCGACGATATGCAGGGAAAGCAGCAGGGATACGCAGTTGAGGAGCAGCAGCGCCCCGGCGCCGCTTTTTTGCAGCGCCAGGGAACGGCCCCGGGAGCCCTTAAAAATACCCAGGCGTTTCAACTTTCCCTTTAAGGCAGTTTCATTGATGTCAAGCGTTTTAAGGGGGTTAAAAAACTGGAGGAGTAGTTTTTCTGTTTTTTCATTCCCCTCATCCGGCGATCCCGCGCGGATAAACAGCGCCGCCGCCGGGCCGGAGCCGCCGCTGTTCACAAACGAAGTGATAAACGGCAGCCCCGGGGAAGGGGCGGGGCACGAGCCGTAGCGGAGGATACGGGCGCCGTCAAAAACCGCAGCCTCCGCCCATTCCTCTGTGGCGATGACGCAGAAGGCGGATCTAAGGCCCGCCCCGCTCATGGCCAGGCGCATAAGGGCTGTTCCAGGAATAAGGGGGCGCTGTAAGCCGCGGTACAGTTCGCCGGTTTGGCGGGAGCTCACATAAACAAGCGCCGTCTGCGGAGCGTTTTTTTTAGGCCCCGGAAACAGGGTGTAGTCAATCACCGTGTCTTCCGGCGCCCCCGGATACAGCGCCTTGAGCCGGTTCCTTATCTCCCCCTCAAGAACCTCCTCTTGCATATCCGGCAGTTCCAGCAGGTACACGGGCACTTCCAGGGGGGAAACCAAATACGCCTGGTCGTTAAAAATAGACAGGGGCGGCATTATTTATACCTCCTTTCGATTATTGTATATTCCGGCTCCGCTTCAGCCGGAAACGCCCCGGGGGGCAGTCTGCACACCACGGCCCTGAGGGAAGGGGCCTCCCCCCCTTCCGCGGTTATGGTAATTTCCCAGAACCAGGTTATGGATCCAAAGTAATGGGCAAGCGGGTTCGACTGGCTCATTCCCAGAATTGAGCGCAGATCCGCGGCGCTTATGCCCTCCTTTTCACGGCGGGACAGTATTTCCGCGAGACCCTCTTCGGGCCGCTTTATTCCGTATTCACCGTAGGACAGCAGTTCCTCCAGGATAAGGGGGTCCACAAAGTTAATGTTCATAAGCGGCTCCGCGTTGACAAAGGGATACAGTTCAGCCCGGGAAGCGCCGAGAACCGAAGGCAGGGCTTCCGGCCCCACAATCCGCCCCTCCCTAAGGAGCAGCCGTACTGTTTCACGGAACGCCTCCCCCCGCGCCGGGTCCCCCGTAAGGGAGGTTCCCAACTGACGCGCCGCAAATTCGTCAATAAGGTTGATGTTTGCCCATCCGTAGGTTGAAAAAAATCTTTTAAATATTCCCTCCTCAAAAAAATCCGCAAAACCCTCTCCCGCAAGGCGCAGCCCCGTGTCCTCCCTGAATTGCTGCAGCTCGTCCGCATTCTTCCCCGGGCGGAACAGCAGCTCAAGCCGGGTTTTCTCGAATATATTTTTTCGCGCAAAATTAAGGTTTATGCGGTCCGAATGCGGATCTATGGCCACCCTGTATCCCTTTGCCCGCCTCCCGTTCCAGAGCCAGAGGGGATCGCCGGCGTCGTTTACATCCGGGCTTGGATCGGACATGAGGGATACAATTACTTCATCCAACAGGCCGTTCATGGCTTTCCTGATCAGGGTTTCGTCTTTTTCATGTTTCGCCAGGGATAGCGCCGAAGAAATATGCGCTGCCGCCCCAAGGGCCAGGGCCGAACAAAGGAAAAGGGCAAAAAGAAAAACAAGCGACGCATAGCCGGCGTCCCGGGCCTTGGCGGGAACCTTCATGGCGGGCCTCCCGAGGGGGCTCTTGAAACCGGGAGGCTTGAAAAGGCGGACAGGGTATGGTAGCTGTTCTGTCCCCGGAAATAGGCGACGCCAATGCCGCAGGGGATGTGATCCTCATTCCGCAGCACGGAAAATTCCACCCCGTCAAGGCCGGACATGAGCAGTATCCGTTCCTCTTTCTGTTTGTCTGAGGTCTCCATGACAAGCGTCCCCTCCCCGGCAAGGAGCCGCACATAGCCCTCCCGTTCCCCCATATACCAGGGGATCCTCACCGACGATTCCCCTGCTTCCGGAATCAGTTTTTCCCAATAAGGAACGGACACCGCCCCTATCCTGCTTCGGATCAGGGAGTCAGCGCGCAGCAGCCTTATGCCGAAAAGCGCGCTATCCTTCGCTTTTTGCATTGCCCCGGCGGAGGAGGACAGGGAAAGGGCCAGGATGATCATGACAAGGCTCGTCACCCCCAGGGCGACCAGGGTTTCCATCATGGTGAATCCCCCCTGGGAATCATCGTTCATCATCTTCCGCCCCTTCAATGAGGAGAGCGGCGCCGCTGTTCCTTTCCTCAATAATGGCCGCTCCGGCATGAATCACCCTGAAGGAAGATCGCAGGGTTCCCGAGACCGCGCAGGAGAGGAGCAGCAGTATCAGCGCCGTCGTAAAAAGGCAGATCAGCGCGTCCAGCAGAGCGAAGCCGCGCTCACTCCCAGGAACAGATATCCGCGTCATTGCCTTCTCCTCCTTCGCTTCCGTCGCCGCCAAAGGAACGGATGCCGTAGGGCATACCGTTGAAACCGGGGATGATATATTCATACCCGTTGCCCCAGGGATCGGCGGGAACAGGCTTGTTGATATAGGGCCCGTTCCAGGAGAGCAGGGTGGAATCCTGTTTTTCCCAGAGCGCGTCGAGCCCCTCCAGATCCGAAGGGTAGCGGCCGCAGTCAAAGAAGTATGCGTCCATGCCAAGGACAAAGGTTTCTATCTGGCTGC
>JAIROB010000164.1 GCA_031257695.1 Treponema sp.
CGAATTCACCGTTGCCAAGTCCGAGGGCAATGTTGCCGACACCACCCGGACCCTGGACTTTAAGCCCTTCCGCTTTAACCTTGTGGTGGAGGAGGCTGGATTTGAAAGCAAAACTGTGGTGGTAACGATTAACGTTGTGCCCGACCTGACCGGGGTGGCGGTGTTTACGGTGGAGGAAGGCGAAGGGGACAATAAACGCCTGGTACGGGTACAGGACCTGCCCAAGTGGAAGGGGACCGCGGACCAGAAAGCGGAAGGCCTGATAGACGCCATTGCCTGGGTGGACACCAACCACGACACCACCAGGACCGGGAATGTGGAATACCTCATACGGGTGGAACACAGCGAAGCAATGCCCAGGGTCGTTATCTCCTGCCGGTCGGCGGGCTACACGGAAATACGGCTGCGGGGCGTCGAGACGCCCGTAGGCGGATGGGAAATTTCCCACGACGGTTCGGGCATTAGCTTTAGTGCTCCCGGCAGCTACGATAACAATATATATGCCCCGGGTAACCTCTATTGGCAAGATAATAGCCTCTACGGTTTTATCAACCTGCATGATACTACTTGGGGCGCTGGTGACGGAAGACTTGCGCTAGCGCTGGAAAACAAAGTTACCCTCAAAGGCGTAGGGTTAGACGCAACGCCTTCTACGAAGTACAGAAACTTGGTTCATGTAAAGAAGAGTTACCGTTTTATTATGCGCGACGGTTCCCGGGTGACGGGCCATAACTCCACTGATGCCGCTTGGTCTGGTGCGACAATCTATCTTGATGTTCCTACTGAAAAAACAACCGACTACGACACTTTTTCGCCCGTGTTTAGGATGGAAGGCGGGACAATAGATTACAACAAGGTATATAAAATCTCAGAAACAATAGGGCCTGCAATGATAACATTCAACTACCATCGCAACAACCTATTGAATGCAGGTGTGTTTTCCTGGACCGGTGGAACGATAAATAATAATGTTTGCATAAAGAACCAAGAGGAGGAGGCTTGTAACAAAATAGGATTTGTAAACTATAGCTACAGTACAATCAGCGAATATGACGTAAGCCTGTGGAATGGGGGGATAACGCCTGTTTTAAGTCAATAACGGAGCGTTCCGTATGGACGCTTCGCGCCGGACCCGCAGAGCGCGGAACGGCAAAATATTTTTTTGAGGAGGCCAAATATGGCGGACAAAAGGTTCAGGGAGGTGAATAACGGAGCTTTCCGTATGGAGGCTTCGCTCCGGACCCGCAGTGCGCGGGGCGGCAACATTTCTTTTGAGGAGGCCAATTATGGCGGATGAATTAGTATTAGGCTTGACTGCTCTTAACCAAGGGTACAAAAAAGCCAAGGTGATGGCCGTTTCCGGCAAGGACGGGGCGGCCACGAACATCAACGACCCGGTGGACTCGGGCTACGCGGTGGCGGCAACGGTGGAGGACCCGGTGCTGCACTCCTTCATCGCCGGAGACGGCGATCTGCGGGTTCTGCTTGCCAAGATCGCCACCAGCGAACCCGCGCCTTCGACCTGCACCTATACCCTGCTGAAACCTTCCAACATGAACATCGAAAACTGGTCCAACGCGGAGGCGGAGGATATTGTTTTGCAGTATTCGGGGACAAACGTGGCCACCAACCCCCACGGCCTGGCCCAGGTGGGGGACAAGCTCTACATTGTGGACTACGACTCCCAAAAGATCGTCATCCTGGGAAACAGCGAACTGCAAAACACCGCCGTCTCGCACCCCGTCACGCCTCCCTTTGATCTGGGGCCCAACGGCGAAGGCGAGCTTCCCCCCAGCGCCAGGGGCCAGGCCATTATCGCCCTGAAAAACAAAGCGGGGGCGTCCTTTCTCTTTGCCCTGTATCTCAATTACACCAGTACGGGAGACCCGGATTCCGGCATTCTGGTGCGGCTGACCGTGGGCTCGGGCGGCGTCCTTGCCTATAATGCCAAGGTAACGGTGGGCATAAACGCCCAGGAGATATGGCCCATTGTCAAGGGCACGGAGGACGCGGATGTCCTGCTCCTCGTCCCAGCGCTGGGCGGCACACAGAAGAATGGGGCCAGCAACGGGACCGCCTCCAGAATTTCCGCGGTCCCGGCCTTTGGGACCTGGCCTTCCAGCGGGACGGCAACGCCTATCGTCACCGGGGATCCCCCGGCAAGCCCCTCCACGACCTACGCCGGCCCCACGCCCTCCTTTGATATCCGGGTGGTGGTCTCCTCCCTCAGGGCCACCGGGACAGCCCCGGTCTATATCCTGGCCGCGGACTTTACCGAGGACTGGCGGGGCGCGGACTACCGGCTCTACAAAACCACCGTGGCGGATCTATTTGCCCTGTACACCAATGCCCCAGCCACGCCCCCGACCATTTCCAGCCTTGCGGTCCCCACCACCGGCTGCCTTACCGTGGTCAAGGGGGGGCAGGTCTACTCCGCCGCGGAACCTACCATGCCCTTCGGCATCTTCTACCTGGCCCTGCTCTTTCAGACCTCCGCCGACGAGGAGAACGAGCGGCTCTACGAATTCCTGGGATCCGCCCTTACCATCAGCAGCGCAAAGCGCTACGGCGCCAGGGCTATCACCTTCGGGCTTGGAACCGATCCCGGCCAGGTAGGGGGCGACAACGTCAATTCAGCGATCCTGCTGGCGGAAACCATCCGGCAGTACGAGGAAGAACACTCCCTTAAAAACAACGCGACGTCGATCAAAATCGCCGCAGTGTCGGGAGAGGAGGAGGAAGAGGAGGAAGAAAAATAAGGCAGCGCCAAGGAATGAAGAATGAATAGTTAAAAATGAACAATGGGCAGGGAGTTCCGCTTCCTGTCCATTGTCCATTGTTCTCGCTACGCCTTATAAGGATTTTGCCATGAAACTACCTATCTCTCTCCCCGCGAGGACGGCAGCCTTTGCTGCCATCGCCGCGGTTTTTTTTGCCCTCTCCGGGTGCCCCAATCCCGCGGGGATCGACGGCGGCAGCAACCGGGTGGAAACACCCGCGGCGGATCCCCCCGCCGGGGCGGTGGGCGCCGGCACAAGGCTGACGCTCTCCACCGCCACCCGGGGCGCGGAGATTTACTACACCACAGACGGAACCGCGCCGGACAGCGCGGCCGCAAAGTATACGGAAGCGATACTCATAACCGGGGCCCTTTCCATCAGGGCAATTGCCGTACTGGAGGGCATGGAGGCCAGCGCTGTGCTGGAAGCGGCCTACGTCATTGACCCGAACACCGCGGCGGCGCCCGCGCCGAATTACCCGGCAGGCGCGGCGCTGCCGCCCGGCGCTTCCATAGAGTTGACCACCGCCACGGAAGGCGCGGAGATTTACTACGCCACAGACGGCGCCGCGCCGGACACCCTGTACACGGACCCCATACCTGTAGACCGGGGTCTTGTCCTCCGGGCCATAGCGGTGAAGGAGGGCCTCAAGCCCAGCGCCCTGCTGGAAGCGGCCTACACCCTGCTGCCCGCGGCGGCAAAGCCCGCGGCAGACCCGGCGCCCGGCGCGATGGCCCGGGACACTCCGGTAATCCTGACCACGGCCACGGAAGGCGCGGAGATTTACTACACCACGGACGGAACCCCGCCGGACAACACAAAGACCAGGTACACGGATCCCATAGTCATAACCGCCGACCTGGTCATCAAGGCAATCGCGGCAAAGCAGGGCCTCGCGGACAGCGCCGTGCTGGAAGCGGCCTATGCCAATGCCAGAGCCGCGGCGCCCGGGGCGGACCCGGCGCCCGGCGCGATGGCCCGGGACACTCCGGTAATCCTGACCACG
>JAIROB010000166.1 GCA_031257695.1 Treponema sp.
TATTACGGCGGGGGAAACAATGGAGGGCCTGGTGTTCAACACCGTGTTCACCCGGCCCAGGCTTACCGCGCCGCGCTGGATCATGTTCACCATAAAACCGGCGCTCATCAGGGGCCAGATAAGCATACGAAAATAGCTGAAGAGCGCCACCAGTTCCCCGGGGCTCATCAGGCCCTCCACCACCCGGCGGCCCCCCGCCAGGAGCAGGATCAGGGAGGTTATCCCAGAAAGCAGGGTGATGAAGGGGAAAAAGACCCCGAATGTTTTTGCCAGATCCATATTGGCATCCCGGTAGTCATCGTTGGTGTCCGCAAATTTTTTGATAAACCACCACTCCTTGACAAAGGATTTGACCACCCGGATGCCCGCGAAGGTTTCCTGGACCGTGTCGCTCAGAGCCGAGTAGGTTTCCTGGGCGCGCTGGAATTTTTTCCCCACGATGCTCCCAAAGAGCAGTATGAGCGCCGTGATGGGAAGCAGGGGAATGACCGCAAAGATCGCCGTCCCCGGATCCTGGATAAAGATAATCGCCAGGATCGCCGCGACAAGAACGGTGCCGTCCACCAGGGCCACCAGGCCCATGCCTATGGCATTCCGCACCGCGCCCAGATCGTTGGTGGACCGGGCCATAAGGTCCCCTATCTTGTTTTCCTGGTAAAAATCGTAGGACAGGGCGAGGAGGTGATCGAAGATACGGCCCCGCAGCTCCGTTTCAATGCGCCGGGAGGAGCCGTGGATAAAATACCGCCAGAGAAACCGTCCGGCGCTGATGAGCAGCATGGACGCGGACATGGCAACGCAGATCCAAAAAATGCGGGAAGCGGTTCCGCCGCCCTGGCCTGTCAGACCGGCGTTGGCTATGAGATCCACCGCCTGGCGGGTAAACTGGGGGATCAGCGCCTGGGCGCCGTCCACCCCAAGAAGGCAGAGGAACCCCAAAACGTACTGTTTACGGTACCGGGCAAGATAGGGCAGGATGGTTTTATATTCCCCCAGAGAGGCTTTAGTCGTATTCGTTTCCGTCTTCTTCCTGGCGGCCATTTTGTTCATCCCTGTTTTTTTTCAACGCAGATTCCCTGCTTTTTTTCGAATCCGTAAAAAGTTTTGTTTCCCAGACATCCATCCTTTTCCTGGTCAACTCCACCTCGTTCCGGTTTCCCAGAAGGCTCTGCATCCTGCGGAGCGCCGACAGAAACAGTATCCCCATTTTTAAGTCCTCAGCGTTTCTGGTGGACAGCTCATACTTTTCCCGGTACCGGTCCGCCGCCTGGGACAGCAGTTTCTTTATCAGCCTGATGAGATACACCGTGGGTTCATATTCCGGCGAACGGGGGTCCGTGTTGGCCGCCGCTTTTCTCAGATCCAGAATATTTTTTGCCACCACCGCGAAACGCCCCTCAAGCTCAACAAAGGACCACTTCCATTTGGAATTATCCCCGTAGGCATCCTTCAAAAGCTGGATGGTAAGCCCCAGCTTGCGGATCAGCGCATAACGGCCCGCCGCGTCCAGCGGCGTAATCCGCGCCAGCTTATCCTCATAATCCGAAAAAGGGACATCCACATAGTTGCTCACCGCCCCTTCCAAGTAAATGATGCACTTGTAGAGGGATTTCCGGGCATCGTTGAGCGCCTCCTCGTTCCGTATGCCCAACACCACGTGGGAAACCCCGCTCATAATAATATAGTTGGAAGCAAGATTTAACATATCCTCCGCCAGGGCGACGCGTGCCATGGCGGACTCCTCGTTTTCCGCCCGGATCAGGGCAAGGGTTTCCTTTTCACTTGTCAGGAGCCCGTCAATCGCCTGACGAAAACTGCCGACCCGCTCCGAATACCGGAGCCGCTCAATAGTGGAAATCTTTGCCATGGCCGCCTCATTGCTTGTATTTCTTTAACAGCGCGTCCGCATGGGCCAGGGCGGCGGCGCCTCCCGCGTCCCCCGCCAGCATCCTGGCAATCTCGCCCCGGAGCGCGTCCCCGGCAAGGGTCAGTATGACCGTGGTGGTCCTGCCCCCCCCGGTTTTCTTTGCCACCATGAGATGATTATCCGCCCTAACTGCGATACTGGCAAGATGGGTCACGCAAAAAATTTGCTTAAATCCGCCTATTTTGCGGAGGTATTCCCCCACCGCCAGGGCCACCTCCCCCCCTATGCCGGTGTCGATCTCGTCGAACACCAGGGTCTCCAGGGAATCGGCGCCGGGGGAGCCGCCGTCCACAAGCACGGTCTTTATGGCCAGCATCACCCGGGAAAGCTCCCCCCCGGAGGCGATGCGGGACAGATCCTTCAGGGGCTCCCCGGCATTGGGGGAGATGAGAAACTCCGCTTCCTCCGCTCCCCAGGGGCCGATTACCATGGCCGGCTGCGGGGACTCGCCGCCCCGGCCCCGGGGGTTCAGCGCCACGGAAAACCGGACGTTGGGCATGCCCAGGCTCTTGAGGATGGAGCTTATCCGTTCCCCCAGCCTGGCCGCGGCCTCGCGGCGCCCGGCTCCCAGGGCATTCGCCCGGGCCGCCAGATCTTTTTCCAGGGCGGCAATTTCCGCGCCGAGCTTTTCCCGGTTTTCCGCGGCGCCGGAAAGGGCTTCGATCTCCGCCTCCGCGGCGGCGCGGTAGGCAAGAATGCCCTCCTCGCCGGTCTGATCCCCCTCTGTTTCCGCGGGGTACTTTTTCCGCAGCCGGTACAGCAGGGCCAGCCGCTCCTCCACCTCCTCCAGCCGTCCCGGTTCGTAGCGCAGCGCATCCCGGTACGACCGGATCTCCTCCGCCAGATCCTCCGCCTCGAAGTACAGATCCGCCATGCGCTGCTGGGCAGCGGAAAGCTCCCCGTCTATGGCCGCGGCGTTTTCCAGGGAGGAGCGAACCCGGCGGCTTAGGGACAGGACCGAAGGCTCGTCCTCGCAGAAGGCCGCGGCCGCGGCGTTGACCTGGGCGGCCAGCTTTTCAAAAGAGGCGAGCCGCCCGGACTCGGCTTCCAGTTCCCGGCTCTCCCCGCTTTTCACCGCGGCCTTGTCAATTTCTTCAATATTATAACGAAGTATCTCCAGCCGGGCGTCCCGGTCCCGTTCATTGGCAGCAAATTGTTCCAGGGCCCGCCTTTTCTCCGCCAGGCCCATGAACAAAGCATTGAACCGGAGGGCCTCCTCCTCCAGGCCGGCAAAGCGGTCAAGGTATATCCTGTGGCTTTCCTTTCGCAGCAGGGATTCGTGGGAATGCTGGCCGTGGAGGTCAAAGAGGAGGCCCATAAACTGTTCAAGGTCGCCGCGGCTCACCGCCTCCTCCTGGATATAGATTGAGGAGCGCCCCGAGGTCTTTATGGTGCGCCGGACAACGACCCGGCGGTCCTCCGGCGCAATATCCCGGCCGGAGAGCCAGTCCAGCGCGTCCCGGTTGTCCTCCCGGATGGAAACCACCGCGGACACCGACGCCTCCTCGCTGCCGCTGCGGATCACCGCGGCATCGGCCTTCGCCCCCAGGAGAAAACCCAGGGCCCCGACGATGATGGACTTTCCCGCGCCGGTTTCCCCGGTGAGGATGTTCAGCCCCCCCCCAAAGGACACCGAGAGCTTGTCCACCAGGGCGTAGTTACGGACGTTAAGTTCCTCAAGCATCGCTTTTCCCGCCGGGGACGGATAGGTTCCCGCCCGACCAGTTGAGCTTAGTGCGAAGGGCGTTGTAAAAATCCTCCCGGTCCGAAGCGATGAGCAGGGTGTCCTTGGGGGCGCGGCGTATAAAAACCCGGTCAAAGAGCCTCAGGGCTTCCGTCACCTGACCGTCCAGGGTGAGGAGCAGGTCGCTTTGCTGCTCCTGGTCCAGATCCACAATGACGGTTTCGGTGGCGGGGACCACCATGGGGCGGTTGGACAGGGTAAAGGGGCAAATGGGGTTGATGATCATCGCTGCCAGCTCCGGGTCCAGGATGGGCCCCCCGGCGGCCATGGAATAGCCGGTGGAGCCCGTGGGGGTGGCCACGATAAGCCCGTCGGAACGGTAATGTCCCAGCAGTATGGGCGCGGCGCCGGCGCTCTGTTCGGAAACGGAGGTAACCCCCAGGTGGATCAGCTTGGCTATTTTCTGGGCGGAGATTACCGCGTCGTTCAGGCAGGTTTCTTCCATGATGATCCTGCCCCGCCGTTCCAGGCGGACTTCCAGCATGAGCCGCCGGGAAAGCGACGCCTCCCCTCGGAGCCAGGAATCCAGCGCCCTGGTCCATTCGTCGGGGTGGACCGCGGCGATAAAGCCCAGGGATCCCAGGTTTATGGGGACAATGGGAACCCCCAGGGGCGCCAGGGTCCGGGCGGCGTACAGCACCGTGCCGTCTCCCCCCAGGCAGAAACAGCAGTCGTATTCGCCGTCGGATTGAAACACCCCCTGGCCGTCAAAAAAGAAGGAATGTACCTTGATATTCCGACGGCAGAGCTCGTCCTCGATTTTCTTTCCCCAGTTCCGGGAGGTCTCTTTAAGGAGGTTAATAATCAACAAGGCCCGATTGATTTCACCCATCCCGCGATTCCCCCCTTGCCGCTACGGAAGGGTCATAATGAGCTTGGAGACCTTCTCTATCTCCGGCCCGCTGAGCCGGGGGTAGAGGGGAAAAAGCGCGGTCCGCAGGGACAGGGAATAGGCTTCCGGACAGAGCCCGGCGGGAACCAGCCCCGCGCCCATGAGGGTGTCCTCCAGGGCGCTTTCCACGGCGATGTCCTTTTTTTTGGCATAGGCCACTACGTCCTTCATCCCCGTTTCCAGGACCAGCGTGAACGCGTAGTTGTTGTACTCGTAGATGTCGTTTTGGGCGAACCGCTTGTGCCGGGTTCTGAGGCCGGTCTGGGCGTAGGCCCTGGCAATTTCCTTCCGCTTTTCCAGGTTCCGCGGGGCCTCCCGGAACTGGACCACCGCCATGGCCGCGTTCATATCAGGAAGCCCGTACTCCCGGGGCAGGTCCGCATAGCCCCGCAGCGCAGCGGCGTCCCGGCGGTTCATGGCGTAGAGCAGGGCCCCTCCCCCGGCGGTGAGCAGGTCCTTTTCTTCCAGGCCCAGGATGCTCAGAGCCCCGGACCGGTAGGGGGTTTCCCCGGACCTGTCCGGGGCGTTTTCCACGGCCGCCGCGGGACGTTCCGCGGCCAGGCTGCCGTAACTGCGGGATCTGTCGTCGATCACCGGCAAGCCCAGATCCAGGAGCGCGGCCATGTCCGGCACATAGCCCAGGGTATGCTCCAGGATCATGCAGCGGACCGGCGGCCCGTCCTGCCGGGAGCGGGCGGCCTCAACGGTTTCCGGGCCCACCGAGGCTGAGGAGGGCGCCACATCGGCATAAACCGGAACAAGGCCAAGATCCTCGATAACCTGTTTGTAGTACCGGGGGGACAGGGCGGAGACGATAACTCCCTGGCCGCGTTCCAGGTTAAAGGCGCGCAGCGCCAGGGAAAGCGCGGTGGCGGGGCTTCGCAGCGCTAGGCAATAATCAAACTGAAGCCGTTCTTTGGCTATCCTGACCAGATTGTGGGACCGCTCCCCGGGGCCGACCTTATCCTCCACCAGGGCGGTAAGAACCGCGTCCATCTCTTTACGCCGGATGGTCGGAGAGTAAACTTCAATTTTCATGCAATGGCCTCTCCCGGGCTATCGCTGCTGGTTAAGCGCGGCGATCTTTTGCAGCTCCTTGGCGTTAAAGAGGTCCCGAATATTCAGGATGATAAGATACCCGTGTTCCTGGCGGACCACCCCGGTGATATATTCCGCGCCGATACCGCTGAGCATCTGCGGCGGGGGCTGTACGTCCTCCCGCTCTATGGTCACCACCCGGGAAACCCTGTCGATGATAACCCCCAGTTTCATGCCGTCAATGTCAAGGATGATAAAGCCGGACAACAGTTCGTCATCTTCGGAAGCGGCCATACGTTTGAGGTGGAACCGCTTGTGGAGGTTGACTATCGGAATGATCTCGCTGCGGAGGTTGAAAATACCCTCCACATAGCCCGGAGCATTGGGAATCGATCGTATATCCTGAACACGGACAATTTCTTTCACATCCATGATGTTAATTCCGTACAATTCTTCCCCAAGCTGAAAGGTAACTAATTGATTTTGGTCAGCCATAGCAAACTCCTGGTCCCCGGCGGTTCACTGAGAACCGTATCGTTCTTCATCATCTACTCTACTATTGAAACCGTCTTTCTTCAAGCCTGGAGGTATTGTTTCTCCGGCTTATTCAACAAAAACCGAATGGGCGGCGCAAATTGCGGCCGCCAGGGCATCCGCGGCATGATCCGGCTTGGGAACCGCGTCCAGGGCCAAAATAAACCTGACCATCTCCTGAACCTGCGCCTTGTCCGCCCGGGCGGTTCCGCTTACCGACTGCTTTATCGCGTTGGGGGCAAACTCCCGCACCGGCAGCCCCTGTTCAGCCAGGGCCATGCACAGCACCCCCCGGGCCTCCGCCACAGGCAGGGCGCTGGACACGTTCCGGGCAAAGTACAGCTTTTCCATAGCCGATTCCACGGGCAGCCAGGCCGTCAAAACATCCCGAAACGCCCTGTAGATAGCAAAAAGACGATCCGCGTGGGGACGATCCGCCCGGGTTTCTATACATCCGTGGGCAATATACCGGACCCGGTTCCCCGCGGTTTCCACCAGGCCCCAACCCACGGCGCTCAAACCGGGATCAACCCCCAGGATTCGGCGGGCTTTGTCCGTTGGGACCGGCCTCGCGGTTCCGGCGCCGTCCGGAAGCCCGGAGGGTTTATTCCGACTCAAAGCCTTCGGGGATTTCAAGGTTGGAATAGACATTCTGCACGTCTTCGCTTTCCTCAAGCCGGTCTATCAGTTTGATCACCTTGCCCACCGCGTCCACCTCCAGGGCCACTTCGACATCCGCGACCATGCTCACCTCCGCGCTCATGGTTTCGATCTGTTTGTCGTTGATCGCGTTCAAAACCGCCTCAAAATCCTCGGGCGCGGTGGTAATTTCGATAATCCCGTCGGAAAGGGACACGTCTTCGGCCCCTCCCTCGATGGCTATCTCCATAATCTCGTCCTCGGTGTACTTGTCCCCGTCCACGGTGATGATCCCCTGGCGCTTAAAAAGCCGGGAAACGGATCCCGCGGTGGCAAGCTGCCCCCCCGCCCGGGTAAGCATATTGCGGATATCCGCGGCGGCCCGGTTTTTATTGTCCGTCAGGACCTCGATAAAGATCGCCACCCCGCCGGGGGCATAGGCTTCGTAGACCAGCTCCTCGTAATTGACCCCCTCCAGCTCGCCGGTGCCCTTCTTGATGGCCCTGTCGATATTGTCCTTGGGCATATTGGCGCCCCTGGCTTTGAGGATGGCGGTTCGGAGCCGGGGATTGGAGTCGGGGCTTCCCCCCCCCATTCTGGCGGCGATGGATATTTCCTTGATCAACTTGGTGAATATTTGGCCGCGTTTCGCGTCTGCGGCGCCCTTTGCGTGTTTAATAGTCGCCCATTTGCTGTGGCCGGACATAATCACTCCTCTCCAAATAAGATGATTAAGCCTGTTCCAAAACTTCAGTTTGGGAACAGCTTCGATTAGCGTTCTCTATAGTGTAGCAGGAAAACAGGCCGGTGTGAAGTGAGGGCCGGCAGTTTGTCAGGATAAACGCAAAAACTGCCGGCATTGCCGCCGGAACCGGTTTTGGAAATCGTTACGGCGGCAGCGGAGATTAACGCTACCAGGAGCGGACCACCCGGAAGCCCACGAGGTTGTCGGTATAGTTGGGGGAATAACCCCACCAGAAGGCGTTGAGGGAATAGGGCGAGGAGGACCACCAGCTTCCGCCGGACATGGGTTTCTGGGT
>JAIROB010000173.1 GCA_031257695.1 Treponema sp.
TCCAAAACCGCCCGCAATACCCCCATGTCGAAGGACGCGTTGTGGGCGGCCAGGGGCATATCGCCGATAAAGGGCAGTATTGCTGTGTCCCAAATATCCGCAAAAACCGGGGCGTCCCGAACATCCTCAACCTTAATGCCGTGGATATCCGTAAACTCCGGGCGGATGTAGAGGATAGGGGGCCGTATGAGGGAATAGTAGCTATCCTGCGCCGCGCCGTTCCGGAATTGCACCAGCCCGACGGAGCAGGCGCTGTCCGCCGCATACTGCGCGGTTTCAAAGTCTATGGCAACGAAGTTCACCGGCCGCGCCCCGTCTGTGCCCCGCGGATAAACCCTGGATTTTTCATGTTCCCCGAAGCATACCACAAAAACGCCGGGGGGAATACAGGCGGCGGAGGACAGATCCGGGGGCCGGCGCCTTCCGGGAAGGGCTACAGCGGGGAAAAGGTGATGCGGTTCCGGCCGTCCTGTTTGGAGCGGTACAGGGCTTTGTCCGCCCGGTCAATCATGGCTTCCGCGGTGCCGTCCAGGTTCCTGTCATAACAGACCACGCCGCAGGAAATGGTAAGCCGTATGATATGCCCCTTGTAGGCAATTTCGCTTTCCGCTATGGTCGACCGGATGCGCTCGGCTACCTTCATGGCCAGGGCTTTCCCCGGATGCGCTATGAGGATAATAAATTCTTCCCCGCCGTACCGGGCGGCAATATCCGAACTGCGGATATTGTCCATAAGAATCTGGGCGATGAATTTCAAAGCCATATCCCCGCAGGAATGGCCGTAGGTGTCGTTTACCTTTTTAAAATGATCAATGTCAAAGAGGAGCATACTGAAACTTTCGTTCGGCCTTTCGATCGCCAGCCATTCGTTCAGGATGGAAAACAGGTGATGTTTCATTTTGAGTTTGGTCATCATATCCGTGGTGGCCATCTCGAAAAGACTGGCGTTGTTGATGGCGATAGACGCCAGGGTCGCCACATTGCGGATATATTCCCGGTCATAGCTGTCAAACGCGTCCTCCCCTATCCTATCCCCCAGCATGATAAGGCCGTTGATCCTGCCCTTGGCTTTCAGGGGAACCAGCAGGGAGGGGTTGAGGTTTATTATGGGGTCCAGGCCCTCCAGGGAAACATTTCCCGCGTGGATTTCGTCCAGGGTATGACAGTCGTAGTTGCGGCCGAAATACCTCATCAGCGCATGGTCCTCGGGGATAACGTAGGGGAGGGAATGGTCAAGCTCAAACCCGGTGTAATTCCGGTGGAGGCTGAATTCTTCGGAATCCAGGTGTTTGCGGACAAAGAGGCACACCTTGAGCACCTTGAGCTGGGCCATGCAGATGAGCAGCAGGGACTCTATCAATATGGAAAAGTCCAGGGTGGAATTGAGGCTTTTCGATATTTCAAAAAGCTCCTTGAGATCGTATATCTGCTTTTCCAATAGTTGGATATCCCTCACATTATCGGTCATTTCCAGTATTCTACCTGTGTATCCGGGTTTTCCGCAAGCCATATCTCGATAATTAACCGGTACTTTTCAATAGTATCGGCATGAATAAGGCGATTCCGCAGCGCGGCGGCGCCTTTTATTCCCCGGACGTAGGCGCAAAACTGCTTCCGCATCTCCCGGCAGGCGCGCTCCTCCCCCCTGTCCCGGACGAGGATGTTCAACTGGCGGAACGCGGTTTCCAGCTTTTCCCGCGGCGCCGGCTCCGGCAGGGATTCGCCCCTGAAAAGCGCTTTGGCCGCGGCAAAGATAAAGGGGTTTCCCAGGGCGCCCCGGGCGAACATTACCGCGGCGCAGCCGGTTTCCCGGAGCATCCTTTCCGCGTCCGCGGGGCTAAAAAGGTCCCCGGAACCGGCCACGGGAACCGGCAGCCGGGACGCCAGGTCCGCGATATGGGTCCAGTCGCTTGCGCCGGAGTAGCCCTGGGTTTTGGCGCGGGGGTGGAGTCCCACCAGCGCCGCCCCGGCCTCCACGGCTATGCGGGCGCAGTCCCGGTAGTTTTGGGAAGCGGCGTCCCAGCCGGAGCGGAGCTTCACCGTGACCGGCGCGTTGTCCAGGGTTTCCCGGGAAGCCCTGACCACCGCCTCCACGATCCTGCCCAGAGTCTCCGGACTCCGCATTAAAGCGGAACCCGCGCCGGTTTTGACGACCTTGGGGACCGGGCAGCCGCAGTTGATGTCCACCGCGTCGGGCCGCCAGGGGGCCAGGAGCAGCGCCGCGCGGTACATGACGCCGGGGTCGGCGCCAAAGAGCTGTACGGCGTAGCGCGCCTCATTCTCCGCCCGGGCCAGAAGCGGTTCCGTGCGCGCCCGGTTCCGGGTCAGAGCTTCGGAGGAGACCATTTCGGTGCAGGTGAAATCAGCGCCCCGGTCTATGCAGACCGACCGGAAAGCCCGGTCGGAGTGGCCCGCCACCGGCGCCAGAAACAGGTTGCCGCCCAGGGCCAGGGAACCTATGGCAAGGGGCCTGTACAGATCCATCGCGTTTATTCATTGGGCAGGCCGAAAAAACGGTTGGCGTTTTCCCAGAGGATCCGGGCCAGTTCCTCGTCGCTTATTTCCAGCATATCCGCCAGAAAGTTGGCGGTCAGGGGGAGGTATTTGGGCATATTGCGCTTGCCCCGGTGGTCCGCGGGAACCATGAAGGGGCTTTCGGACTCGATGAGAATCCGGTCCAGGGGCAGCGCCCCTATGGTTTCGTGGAGGTTCCGGGCGTTCCGGTAGGTCAGGTTGCCCGCAAAGGAGAAGTAGAGGTTGAGGTCCAGGACTTTTTTGGCGTACTCCGCGTCCTCGGAGTAGCAGT
The DNA here is from genome assembly GCA_031257695.1 of Treponema sp. Next base: position 2,807 of record JAIROB010000173.1, read on the forward strand.
GAAGCACCCCGCCCCGCGGGGGCAGCCTATCCCTGAGTATGTCCAGCACATCCTTGCCCGCGTCCCGGTTGTGGATGATCACCGGCAGGCCCAGCTTGGCCGCCAGGTCCAACTGGGTAATAAACAGCTCAATCTGGGACTTTTTGTCCCCAAACTTGCGGTAATAATCGAGGCCGATCTCCCCTATGGCCACGATCCGGGGCAATTGAACGTTCTGCTCAATCACCTGGAGCCAGTCCCTGCCCGGGCTCTGTACCTCCGAAGGGGAAACCCCCAGGGCGTGATACACGTTGGAGGCAGATTTCAGGTTGTCATACACCTTCACAAAATCATGAAGGCTATTGCATATCGAAACGAGCCTTGTGACAGAGGCCTGGCGGGCTTCCTGAATAACAATGAGCTGCTCGATAGGGTCCTCGCAAATGAGCCCTATATGGGCATGAGTATCGAAGTACTGCATGGCTTGGTCCAAGGGTATGAAATCAAATACTTCCAAACTGGATAGCTTAATTATAGCACAAAAGATTCCGGCGGTCAACGAATTGATCAATATTTTAATTCACGTAAATTCATGCTGAAAGCCTGGTGTAAGCGCTATCGGCGAGTGACAGATGTCACCGGAAAAACGCTTTTATATGAAGAATTTAATTCTTTCTGTCGTACAAATAGGTGTAACATAAGTCAAAGGCGGATGGCTATGATACGGATTGTCATAATTGACGGAAAGGATTCAGACCGGCAGAACACGGCAAACATTTTATCGGCCCATGATGATTTTCATGTGGTGGCGGCGGGCAGGGACGGGTACGAGGCTATCCGGCTGGTGGACCTCTACAGGCCGGATATACTGTTGTCGGACATCAATCTGTCCTATCTGGACGGGGTAAAAATCGCCTCCATCCTCAATTCCCGCCACCCCCGCATGGCGGTGATTATCTTTACCCGGTTGAACGATGTGCGGCACATGCAAAACGCCATAAACAGCGGCGTTTCGGGGTATCTCCTGAAAAACAAGGACATGAAAAAACTGGTGGATGTGATCCGGGTGATCCATGACAGCGGCTGCCTCATCTTCCCCCGTGATATTGTAGGGGCGTCCCCGGAGGAACCGGGTCCGAAAACGAACCAGTTCCCCGCCAATCTGTCCAGGGTAGAACTGCGAATAATCCGTTACATAGGCGAGGGGCTGGAGAATCAGGAAATAGCGGAAAGAATGTGCCTGAAACGGGGCACCGTACGGAACCATATTTCGGTGATTCTCCGAAAAACCGCCCTTAGAAACCGGACCCAGCTGGCGATCTTCGCCCTGCAAAACGGGCTTGGGAAGGAGGCCCCGGTAGCATGAAACCTTCAGCCGCGGAAACCGGGTTTGATTCAATCGCCGATCCGAACCAGCTCCAGTTCAAAAACCAGAAAGGTATTGCCGGGAATGGCGCCGTTTCCCGCGCCCCGTTCCCCGTAGGCAAGCTCCGGCGGCAGCGCCACCAGCCGTTTTTCGCCCCGCTTCATATCCGCCACGGCCTCGTCAAAGCCCGGTATGATCTGCCCCGATCCGGTCTGAAACTCCAGCGGGCCATGGAGGTCGGAGTTGTCAAACACCTCTCCGGAGAGAAACATCCCCTTGTAGTTCACCGCCACGTTCTTTCCCGATCCGGCCTTATCGCCGGTCCCTTCCTTTTGGATGATATAGCGGATTCCCGAGGGGGTAAGGGCCGCGTCGGGATACTTTTGCTGTATCTGGGCGATATCCGCGTCCCGCTTGGCTTTAAGCTGGCTGCCGGCCCTTTCCGCGGAACTCCGCAGCAGGGCGTCAAACGCCGCCTGATCGGCCTTAAACGCCCCGGCCCCCTGGCCGTTCCTGATGATCGTGATTGCTTCTATTCTATCGCCCTGTTTTATGGCGTCCACCACATCCTGCCCCGAAACTACCCGTCCAAAAACCGTGTGCTTGCCGTCCAGCCAGGGAGTGGCCACATGGGTTATGAAAAACTGACTGCCGTTGGTGTCCGGTCCGGCGTTAGCCATGGAGAGGATTCCCGGCCCGTCATGTTTGAGGGTGGGGTCGATCTCGTCGGGGAAACGGTACCCCGGCCCGCCCGATCCGGTTCCCTGGGGATCGCCGCCCTGGATCATAAAGTCCGCGATAACCCGGTGAAAGGTAAGGCCGTCGTAGAAGGGCTTGCCCCCGGCAACGCTCATTTTACCCTCCGCCAGGGCGACAAAGTTGCAGACCGTCATGGGCGTTTTCTGATATTCCAGCTTCAGCACAATGTCCCCGCGGGTAGTGCGGATCCGGGCAAAGAGCCCGTCCCCAAGATCGCCGGCCCCGGCCTCAACCCTGCGGGAAGTTTCGCCGGAAGCGCCGGAACCGGAATTTCTCGAAGGGGCGCAAGATGCGGTCCCCGAGGCAAGGGCCGCCAGCAGGACGGCGCCTATACTCAATCGTGTTACCCTATGCATGGCCCAACCATAGCACAAAACCGGAACAGTGCATAGGGGGCAAACAGGGGTCAATTCCATTGCGGCTTGACACCCCTCAAACGGGGGGCTAAACAAAGGGCGGTTTTTGTAGTATACTCTCTTCCCATGAAGGATTATCCGGTTGCGGATATCGCTCCCGAAACCTATTTCTCCAAACCCGTTTACCTGGACCGGGGTTTTGTCCTCACCGCGCCGGAAATGCCCGTCAGCGTCCTTATAAAGACGGCGCTGGAGGAATGGGGCTTTAAGACCCTGCGGAGCGACGGGGAGCCCGTGGAAGAATACTCCCTGGAGGAAAGCCCCGGCGGGGAATCCCCGGTAACGGTTTTTAAGGATACGAAGGATATTGAAAAGATGCGCCGCGCTGAAGCGGCGTATCTGCAGTTTCAGTACTACGTGTCCTCCGTTTTTTCCCAAATACTGGCGGGCAACGCCCCGGACCTGCAGGATATGACGGAAAAAACAAGGGATCTCTGCGAGTTCATCAAAAAGGATCGCCGGTATGTTCTGCGGGCGCTCAGAAACGCCGAGCCGGAGACGGAGCAGAACTACCTGGTCTCCCATACAGCCAAATCGGCTATCCTCTCTATTATCATCGGGTCCTACCTGAAACTCGCCAGCTACCGCCTCATAGAGCTGGGGATTGCGGCGATCTTCCACGAAACCGGGATGATCCGGCTGCCCCCGGCGGTCTATATGAACAACCGCCGCCTCAATTCCGAGGAGCGGAGGGCCATCCTCGCCCATCCGGCGCTGGGCTTCAGCATACTGAAATCCTTCAACCTGCCCCTGGCCGTAACCCTCCCCGCTCTGGAACACCATGAACGGGAAAACGGCGGGGGGTATCCCCGGCAGCTTACGGGGGATAAGATCAGCCTCTACTCCAAGATCATCGCGGTGGCCTGTTCATACGAGGCCCAAACCAGCCAGCGGCCCCATAAGAACGCCAAGGACGGCTTTGAGGGAATGGTGGACCTCCTGAAAAACGAGGGAAAACAATACGACGACACGGTTATTCGGGCCCTGGTCTTTTCCCTCTCCATTTACCCCATCGGGCTCTATGTACTGCTCTCCAACGGCAGGAAAGGCCAGGTTGTGGATGTGGACCCGGAAAATCCCCGGTATCCCCTGGTGCAGATCCTGGGGGTTTTGACCCCGGAGGGAAAAGCGAAGATCCAGGAAACATCCCAGGACGGGGTGCATATCATCCGCCCCCTGGTGAGGGACGAATTAGGATGAACCCCCCGGAAGATCCCCTGCCTGCCCTTCTGATCATCCTCCTGCTTGCCCTTACGGGGGGCGTCTTCACCCTGGCTGAGCTTGCCCTGCTCGAATCCCGAAAACCCCGGCTGCGCTCCAGGGCCGACGGGGGGGACAAACGGTACGGCCGGGCGCTGGAAACCGCGGAACATCCGGACCTCGCGCTGGGAGCGCTCCGGGGAGGCGCAGCCGTGACCGATGTTGGGGCGGGCGCGCTGGCCGGAGTCCTGGGGACGGTCCTGTTCGGGGGCCTTCCCGTTCCCGCGGCGGCGGCCGCCGCCGCGGCGTTTACGCTCCTCCTGGTTTTGCTGCGAAACTACGCGGCGCGGCTCCTCACTCTGCCGGCGCCGGAGACCCTCCTTGTCCACGCGCTGCCGCTTATCCGCCTGCTCAGCCTTATCTTCGGCCCCCTGATCCGCATCGGTTCCCGGGGAAAGCCGGGCAGCCGGGACAACGGGGGCATAACCGAAGACGAGCTACGGATAGCCCTCCGGGAGGGGGAAAAATCGGGCATAGTGGAAAGCGAGGAGCGGACCATGGTGGAGGGGGTGTTTTACCTGGGGGATCGTCCCGTGGGCGCGTTTATGACCCACCGCTCGGAAATATACTGTCTGGATATTGACGCGGACGCGGAAAAAGTGCGCGCCATGGCGGTTGAACACCGCTCCCAGCAATATTTTCCCGTAGCCTCGGGCACCCTGGATCAAATTGCCGGCGTGGTTTCGGTGGAGAACATCCTCCTTGCCTTTCTGGAAGACTCCTGGACGGGCCTGAAATCCCTTATGATCCCCCCGCGCTTCGTCCCGGAAACCATGTCCTCCATCAGGGCCTTCGAAGCCTTTAAGCGGGGGGACAGCGCCTTCCTCCTGGTGATCGATGAATACGGGGGCTTTGCCGGGGCGCTTTCGGTGCGGGACCTTATTGAGGAGATCGTGGGGGAGCTTTCCGCGTCCGCGTCCTCCGGCGACGATATTCTGGCGCAGGGCGACGGCAGCTACCTGGCGGACGGCAGCGTCAGCATTGACGACATCGCGGAACTGCTGCCCATCGCCGGTTTCCCCGGATCCCCCCAGGAGTACCACACCCTCGCAGGCTTTGTCCTTGAGCTTGCCGGGGAGATTCCCCAGCCGGGCGCCGCGTTTGAGCGGAACGGCTACAGGTTTACGGTGACGGACATGGACGGGAACCGCATCAACAGGGTGCTCATAGAACCGATAAAGTGAACAAGCCCCTGATCAGGAATTGTGATCGGGAATTGCCGCAAAAAAATAAGGAGACAAAGACATGGATTACCTTGAACTGCTGAAACACAGGGTATCTACCAGAAAGTTTCTGGAGGATCAGATAACGGAGAAAGAACTATCCATTATACTGCTTGCCGCCAATGGAGCTCCCGTAGGCAGCAATATGTACAGGGACATACATTTGACGGTTGTGCAGAACAGGGAGATTCTCGACAAACTCTCCCAGGCCGGGGCAAAACGCTCGGAAGATAAAAAACGAATGAAGGAGATTGCCGGCGACACCGTCCTTGAGGAGGACAATGGAAAACCTGTTACATCCTCCAATCCTTTTTACAGGGCGCCCACGGTTATTTTTGTGTCCCATAAAGCTCAGGGCATTCAGATAGGAATTGAGTATTCCAATGTGGCCTGTGTTGTGTTCTCCATGCACCTCGCCGCGGCGGAGCTCGGCCTGGGAAGCGTTTTTATGTGGCACGCCCTCGAATCCATGCGGGAAATACCGGAGCTGGACAATGCATACCTGTTAAATTTACCGGAAGGTTTTACGCCCCTCCTGGGCATTGCCGTCGGCTATCCCGCCAGCGCTCCCAGGATACGGGAGCTGCAGGCGGAAAAGATAAAAACCAACTATATACTGTAGCGCCGGGAATCTGCCCTACTTGTACGGATGGTCCCGGTACGCCTCGTATTCCTCGGTCATCCAGCGTTTCTGGTTTTCAACGTTTTGGTCGTCCCTGGCGCCGTAGCGGGAGCCCCAGAACATGAAGCCGCCGCCGGGTCCGAAACGGTCAATGGTTTCCCGAACCGCCGCGCGAATGATATCTTCCGTGGCGGTGGGCCAGCCCGCCGGCCCCTGGGAATCCCAGCAGCCGATCAGAACCATTTTGTTGCCGTACTTCTTTTTGATCCCGTCGAGATCGTTGACCACCTGGGCGGGGTTCCAGGAGTTCACCCCGTATTCGATCCAGTCTTCGATAAAATCCTCGCAGCGGCCGCAGTTGTGCATCATCACGGGAAGGCCGTGATCCATGGCGATTTTGCCGAGCCTGGCGTGGTAGGGCTTGATCACCTCACGAAAAACAGTCAGGGACATAAAGGGCTGGGTTGCCGTCGCCGTGTCGTCGGTGATGCCCACCACATCGGGTTTGAAGTACTTGATGCCGTTTCTGAGGATTTCATCATAAAAATCCGCCAGGTAGGAGTAGAGTTCGTGCACCGCTTCCGGCTCCTCGAGGAGGGCGCAGAGGCCTTCGGTAAAGCCCATAAAGTTGCAGAGGTGCTGGAAGTAGCCAATATGGGTTCCCAGTTGAATGGCCACGTCGTCCCGGGTCAAACCCTGGCTCTTGAGAAACCCCTCAAGGCCCTCGGTGGCTTTCCTGGCCTCCCCTTCCCAGTCAAACCCCTCCAGGGAGGGGAGCTTGATCACCTCCCGCCACTTGCGGATATCGTCAAGGATGAACACATTGGGGGTGGGAAGGAACATACCCCCGGTTTCCGCGGTAGACGTATAGGGCACGCCGAACATATCGATTAAACCGCCCTTGCCGTCGGGTTTCATGGGCCAATTGTTATACCCCACCCCCATGCAGGGAACGGGATGTTTGGCATAGGGATCCGGCATGCCCATGGAATAGCGGGGCACCCATTCGGGGGTTTCTCCGTTGATCACCCTCATAAAATTTTCTTTTTCCGTCATAGCTTATCCTCCTTAGGAAAACCGGACGCCGGATAATTGGCGCCCTTCTTTTCTACTTTAACCTTCATTATGATAAGCCATAAACGGGCTGTTGCATAGCAAAAATTTTCCGACACGGCGTATTGCGAACGCTTGACAAGGCTCCGGGGCGGGTGTACTTTAAATTCGTAGTCTTCAATGGAAAGGGGTGGGAATCCCCTGCTAGCCCGTAACTGTGATCGGGAAGAACCATCAGAAACGGCCACTGGAGGAAACTTTGGGAAGGCCCATGGGGAAGCGCCCGTAAGTCAGGAAACATTGGTCTATGGCTTTATTTTTTAAGGTCCGAGGATTGGCCTGAAAATCTCCGCATATCAGGGAAGAATATACGGTTTTTTCCAAGCTGTCCCCATGGGGGAGAGAAATGTCCGCGTCTCATTTTCCAGTCTTTGACTGTGCCATTTTCAATACCTCACTCGCCATTTTTAATGCTTCAGTCTTATTTTTCGGGGGGGGGCCCGGCCGGCGCGGCACCCT
>JAIROB010000238.1 GCA_031257695.1 Treponema sp.
GCGTATAATTGACAATTCTCCCGGCCTTTTTTATACTCAGATAAAGTCCTATGAATACACCGATTCAGCTTTCGTTCGTAAATTTTAAAAAAGACTCCTATATTGTGGTGGAGGGGAAACAAAACGCGGATCGGTTTTTTATCATCAGCAAGGGGGTGGTGCGGATTTCCAAGGCCGTGGAGATGGTGGCGGAGGAGCAGGGGAACATCTTGGGGCCCGGAGACTTTTTCGGGGTGGAGTCCACCATGTCCAACCACAGTTATATTGAAACCGTTCACTCCTTAACCGATGTTACCCTCATATCCGTCCACCGGGAACAGTACGACAAGTTGATCCAGAAAAACGCCGCGGTGGCAATGAAGATAATCCTGCAGTTTTCCCGGCGTATGCGTTACCTGGACGAGGCGCTTACCAGGATGACCTTGAAGAACAAGGCTGAGGAGGATGTTTCCCAGCTTTTTTTAGTGGGGGAGTACTACGACAAACTGGGCCGGTACGACCTGGCCTACTATGCCTACAACCGGTACCTCAAGCATTGCCCCAAGGGGGAGCACGTTCAGACAATCCGAAAACGGCTGATGAAAGTCGGCGGCTATGTCAAAACTTCACCGGAGCCCTTCCCGCCGGGGGAATCTATCCGGGAATACCCCAGGGACAGGATGATTTTTTCCGAAGGCGAACCCGGGGACGAGCTGTATATCATCCGGCAGGGATCCGTCAAGATCACAAAGATTGCCGAGGGCAACGAAGTGCTTTTGGCGGTTTTGAAACCCGGCGATATTTTTGGCGAAATGGCCCTGTTGGAATCCAAGCCCCGCGCTGCCTGCGCCATTACCCACGAGGATTGCGTGCTCTTTGCGGTGAGCCGGGCTAATTTTTCCCGGGTAGTCGCGGCCCAGCCCCAGATCATCGCCAAACTGACCACCCTCCTGGCGGAGCGGATCTGGTTTGCCTACAAACAGATCGCCAACACCCTGATTAACGATCCCCTGGGGCGCATGTATGACGCCCTGTTGATCCAGCTTGAAAAGAACCGGGTAAATACCGCCGTAGACCAGTCCTATATTTTTGATTTCGGCCCCAGGGAACTGATCAATATGATCGGCCTTCCCCAGGCGGAGGGCAACGCGGCAATCAAAAAGTTGCTGCTCAACCGGAACATTCTCCTGGTCAACGACCACATTCATGTGAGCGATGTGTTTGAGATAGCCAAGCAGGCCCAGTTTTTCCGGGGTATGCAGCAGAGGGAAAAGTCCCGCCAGGCCGCCGGACAAAAAAAGCTCTGACAGGCGGATTCCGCGGGCGGCACAATGGTCCGAAGCCTAAATATTCGCGGTCAGCTCCGCGGGGATTTCCCCCCGTTCTATGGAAAGCAGGTACTTGCCCCATTTGCCCGCCCATTCCCGCAGTTCCTGGACGCCCATGGGCGCGGGGCTTTTCGACTGGGCGTGGCCGGCGATCTTATTCGCCAGGCTGAGGTACACCTTGGCCTGCTCCGAGTCCGGGGCCGCCTCGATGGTGGTCTTCCCCTGGAGCTCGCACTGGGTCACCGTGACGGACCGGGGTATGTACTCCACCACCCTGGTTTGGGTCTTCTCCACAAAGTCGTCGATGATGTCCCTGGAATAGGGCTGGTTGATGGAATTGGCGATGACCCCGCCCAACAGGGCGCCCCCGGAGTTGGAGTACTTCTGAATGCCCCGGAACAGGTTGTTCGCCGCATAGATGGCCATAAAGTCCGCGGAGGAAACGGTAAACACGTGCTCGGCTATGCCCTCCCGGATGGGCACCGCGAAACCGCCGCAGACCACATCCCCCAGCACGTCGTAGATCACGTAGTCCAGGTCCAGCTCTTCAAAGATCCGCTGTTGCTTAAAGAGCTCCACCGCGGTGATGATCCCCCGGCCCGCGCAGCCTACCCCGGGCGAGGGGCCCCCGGCTTCGACGCAGTACACGCCGTTATAGCCGCTAAAGATGACATCGTGGGCGTTCACAGCGCTTTTTTCCCGCAAGGTATCCAGCACGGTGGGAATATAGGTCCCGTCCCTGAGGGTATTGGTGGAATCGCTCTTGGGATCGCACCCGAACTGCATAACCTTATAGCCCAGCCGCGACAGGGCGGCGCTCAAATTCGAAGTGGTGGTGGACTTGCCAATCCCCCCTTTTCCATAAATTGCGATTTGTGTGGCTTTTCCCATGGGGTTCCCCTTTCCGTCTTGTTTTTATAGGGTCTTTAGGTATATATATAAAACCTCTATATTTACTAGGAATATAGATCGCCGTGGATTTTTTGTCAATACTGTGGTAACGTTCAATTAAAAAGAGCCGATATTTAATAAATAACGTGGGTTTGACGGTTTGAGGCAGGGGGCGTTACGGGGGTGAAAACCCCCGTAGAGGGGGTAGGGCGCAACGACGGGCGCCCGTGGGGGAGGCTTCCCCCTCCTTAACTTGTTGACAGTGGGAGACTTCCCCCCTTTATGGATGCGATCGAACTCAAGTTAAATAGAGGGCGCTGTAATTTATTGGAGAAAATCATGTCAAAAAGGGCGGTTTTGCTGATCACGGCGTTTACGATTCTGGTCCTTGCCGCCTGTGTATCGGCCCCTGAGGGCATGGGCGGGCATCCCTCCCCGGGCCCTAGCCGGGAGGACCTTCCCGATTCCCTTGAACCCGACAGCAGGCTGTCCCCGGTAAAGGTTAAGCCGGGGGAATGGGTTTCCAGGACCCTCTCTGTAAACGACGCTGATTGGTTCTCCTTTACCCCGGATTCGGCGGGGATTCTGGTTGCCGAAACAGCGGGGGACACCGACACGGTGCTGGACCTTTACCGCGACCGGGATCTGCTGCGGGAAAACGACGATGTGGGCAGCGATATCAACGCCAAAATCGAATATTTTGTTGAAGGCGGCGTAAGCTACCTGATAAAAGTCCTGGGGGTGCGCCTCGCGGGGGCGGAGGAAAACGACTCCGGCCCCTACCGGTTCCGGGCAAGCCTGGAGCCTATGCCCAAAAAGGCCGGGCCCAATGACGCCCTGGAGCGGGCCGAGCCCGTAGTCCTGGGGGAAACCATTACGGATCATTTTTTTACCGCCGGCGAAGCCAACTGGTATGCCGTTGCCGTTCCGGGGGCGGGCCGCCTTACGGTCAACACCGAGGGGACCATGGACACCCTCCTGGAGGTCTACGACAAATGGGAGGAGCTGATTGGCCGCGACGATGACAGCGGCTACCAGGGCAACGCCAAGGTCGTGGCGGACATCATCAGCGCTTCGCCGGTCTATATCAAGGCAAGCGCCTACGAGAACGCCACCGGCAGGTATCGCCTGAAAACCAGATTTACCCCCCCCGCAAAACCGGATTCCTTTGAGAATGACAACACCATGGCCAATGCCAAAGAAATTTCAGGGGGCGGCTCCCAGGCGCGCAATTTTACCGACGCCGGGGATGTGGACTGGGCGCTGCTGCGGATTACCCGCCGGGGCAGCTACGATATTGCCGCCACGGCGGTGGATAATTATCTGGACACCTTCATCCAGCTCTTCGACGAGGCGGGGAACCTGCTGGGCGAGGATGACGACGGCGGCGGCTATTGGAACGCGTTCCTCACAAGGGATCTGAGCCCCGGAACCTACTACATCAGGATAAGCTGCATAGACAAAGAGCCCCTGGAACACAGCGAATATACCCTCAGCGTTTCTGCCGGGAACTGAGGGTCCGCAGGGGTCCCTGGGCGGTTTAGAGCGTCAAAATTGCATGATCTTCGGGCGATTTTTCCACTTTCACTAAAGCAAATCCAGGTTCCGCTGCCATAACAGGGCATATGCGGCAGAAACGTAAACTTGCCCGGGGCCTCCGCCCGGGTTTGCCCGGCGGGGGATTTTGCTGTAGTATCGAGAAAAGGAGCGGTTATGGGACGGATAGTTTTGATCGGTGTTGTGTTTGCGTGTTTGGGACCGGGTCTCTTTGCCCAGAACTTCGGGGACGATCCCTACGAACCGGATAGCCGGGAAGAGCCCGTCGCCGTCCAGATGGGAACCTGGTTTTCCCGGTCCCTTCACCGGGGCGATGAGGACTGGTTTGCCCTGCGGCCCGCTGCCACCGGCCTGCTTATCGCCGTAACCGGCGGCGACACCGATACGGTTGTCACCCTGTGCCGGGGAAACGAAGCGCTGGCCCAAAACGACGACAACGGGGATGACATCACATCCCTGCTTGAATATCCGGTCCAGGCCGGGACGGACTACGCCCTGCGCGTGGAGGGGTATGATGAGGATGAGGCCGGGCCCTACCGGTTTATGGTGTCCTTTGAATCGATCCGGGACGCGGGGGAGCCCAACAATGCCGCTTCCCAGGCGACGGTATTCAGGCCGGACAACCGGGTCACGGGGTACTTTTTAGATCCCGACGACGCTGACTGGTACCGGGTTACGATTGCCGCGGCGTCCACCCTGACGGTCTATACCGAGGGGACGGTGGATACCCTTATCCTCATGTACGACGCCAACGACGACCTCATAGCCGAAGACGATGACGGCGGCGACAATGGAAACGCCCGGATTTCCGCCGGGGTACTGCCGGGGACGGTCTTTATCAGGGTCAGCTCCTATGACGGCCAACTGGGGAGGTACACCCTGCGGGGGCAGCTCTTCGAGTCCGCCGCCCCGGACCGTTTTGAGCAGGACGATGCCAGGGCGCTCGCCAGGGATATTGCGGTGGGCGCCTCCCAGGCGCGGAATTTTACCAATTCCTCCGACGAAGACTGGGCGCGGCTGCGGATCGCCCGGCGGGGAACCTACGATATTTCAGCGGAAGCCGCGGAGGGCGGTCTGGACACCTTTCTGGAGTTGTACGATTCCGACGACAACCTGGTCGACGCCAACGACGACTGGGAGGACGGCTTGGACGCCCGGCTCAGGCTGGAGCTTAACCCCGGAACCTACTACATCAAGGCAAGCACGATCAGCCGTGACCCCATTGAAAACAGCGGCTATGTGTTAAGCGTCGCCGAATGAAAAAGCGGGATTTTGTCTTCAAATGTTCCGGCTGCGGGCACGAGGAGCCCAAGTGGCTGGGCCGCTGCCCCGAGTGCGGCGAGTGGAACACCCTGGTTGAAACCCCGGTAAACGCCGGCCGTCCCGCTTCGGGCCGGGCGGGGAGACGCGGAGGCCCCCTCCCCAGCTCCGTTCCCCTGTCGTCGGTGGACCCCCAGGAGGGGATCCGCATCGGCAGCGGCATAGGCGAACTGGACCGGGTCCTGGGGGGCGGCATCATGAAGCGGTCCGCCATCCTCATAGGGGGCGAGCCGGGGATAGGCAAATCCACCCTGCTGCTCCAGGCCGCGGCCGCGGCGGAAACCAGGGGGCGGATCCTCTATGTCTCCGGGGAGGAGTCCGCCGGCCAGGTGCGTATGCGGGCGGACCGCCTGGGTCTGCGGGGCGAGCGGATCGAAGTCTGCTGCACCGGGCAGCTTGAGGAGATAGAGGCCGTCCTGGAAGCGGTAAGGCCGGTCATCGTCATGGTGGACTCCGCCCAGACCCTGCACACCGACCAGGCAGGGTTGATTCCCGGCACGGCCAATCAGATGCGGTACTGCTCCTGGGAGCTTATCTCCTGGGCCAAGGAACACGACGCGGCGCTTTTTCTCACCGCCCATGTGACCAAGGAGGGGATCATCTCCGGGCCGAAAACCCTGGAACATCTGGTGGACACGGTGCTGTACTTTGAGAGCGCCGCTTCCGCCGCGGGCGACGGGGACAGCCGTTTCCTCCGGGCGTCGAAAAACCGCTTCGGTTCCATGGACGAAATCGGCATATTCACCATGGGGGAACAGGGCCTGGAGGCGGTACAGGACCCGTCGCTGCTCTTTCTGGTGCAGCGCGAGGGGGATCTTCCCCCGGGCACGGCGATTGCGGCGGTGCTGGAGGGGACCCGGACCTTCCTGGTGGAAATCCAGGCCCTGGCGGTAAGCGCCAAGGGATCCATGAGCCGGGTGTTTTCGGACCGGGTGGACAGCGCCAGGGTTTCCCGGGTGGCGGCTACCCTGGAAAAACACCTGAACCTGCGGCTTTCCGACCATGACCTGTACATCAACGTGGCCGGGGGCATACGGATCGCCGAGGTGGGGGCGGAGCTGGCGCTGGCCATGGCGATCTACTCCGCCCGAACCGGCCTGGCGCTGCCCAGGGGAACCGCGGTCGCGGGGGAGCTGTCCCTGGCCGGGGAGCTGCGCCCCATACGGCGCATGGCGGCCCGGATAAAGGCCGCCCGGAGCCTGGGTTTTGAGCATTTTCTCGGCCCCGCGGACGCTTCGGACCAGGCAGCGTCCAAACCCGGAGCCAGGGACCCGGGGTTCCGCGCCACGGGGGATCTCAAGTCCGCTATAACGGCTCTCTTTTCCCAGATATAGGGCCGGGCCCGAATTCTGAAAACGCCCAAGGTTACAAAAATTTCGCCTTTATGGCGTAAAAAAACGCTAAAAATCGATTTTTATCTTGACGAACCGCCAAAACTGCGGTAGCCTAACTAAGACAGGAAGTATTTTTTGAGAATTTTGCCTTGCGGCTGTTTTCGTATCAGTCGGCCGGTTCTGAAAGATCGGTTTCGAGATTGTTTTTCCCATCCATACTTTTTCAAATACCTGCGTAAGAAATTTGCATCCCATGGTTTTCCCCAGGGAAAGCCGGAGTCGCCCTGGTTTAGTGGGGCGTGAATATGTGCATTCCCGGGCACATAAAAACCGGGCAAAGGAATTTTCTCAATGGCTAAGAAACTGTATGTTGGCAACCTCTCCTACAACACCACCGAAGATAGTCTTCGAAATCTGTTTTCTGAATTTGGAAGTGTTGCGTCCTCCAAGATCATTTTTGATCGCGAAACCGGCAATTCCAAGGGATTCGGATTCATTGAAATGGGCACCGACGAAGAGGCGAGCGCCGCCATCACCGGCACCAACGGCCGCGAATTTGAGGGCCGCCAAATCCGGGTCAACGAAGCGATGGACAAACCCCGGCGGGAGCGCGGCAACTCCGGCGGCGGTTACGGCAATAACTGGTAAGCGTTTTTAAGGGCGCCGGAAAGGGGGTTTTCTAACCGGCGCCGCTTGTTTTTCAAGCCCTGCTATCGCTGCTAATCTAACATACCCCGGGATAGAAGTTCTCCCATCAGGTCGCCGAGGGTTTTGATGTTGATCTCCCCCGAAACATCCTCCAGGGTCCCCCGTATTTCCTCCCAGTCCTCTCTTTCCAGCGGCATGGTCTCTTCGTCATACTCCCCCAGGAAAAAGGCGGCCATAAAGCCGAGTTTCCGCAAGCCCGCGCTCCCTGCGGCGCGATCCAGGGTGCGGTTGTACAGATCCTCAGCCGCGGCGGCGCCCAGCACGGGCGCTACGAGGGCGCCGAAGTCCCGCTCAAAGCGGCGGCGGGTCCGGCCGTCCAGCGCTGCAGGGGAGATCCTGTCCGCCTTTGACAAAAAATGATCCGCCGGGCGCATAGGGCTAGTCCTGAAGCCCTTTGGGCGCGCCCAGGATCTCTGCCCAGATAACGCCCCGCTGCAAAGGCGAGAGTCCGGTGAAACGCCGCCCCGGACTTGCCGGGGCGGGCCGCCGCGGCGGCGCCGCGCTTTCCGGCGCGGCGGCGAAACGGGCGGGGGGCGGCATTTCCGGGAGGCCGGTCAGGGCGGCAGCCAGGGGGCGCGGTGGCTCCGGCAGGCGCTCCGGCGCGGCCTGGGCGGGGGGGCCGTCGTCCACGGACAGGTTCCAGGCGGAAAAGGCTTCGTCGCCGGGCGCGGTTCGGGCCGGGTCCCCGGCGTTTCCGGCAGCCGCGGCATCGCGAAATTCATCCTCCCAGGAGGCAAAGTTCCGGGCGGCCTTTGACGGCGCTGCCCCGGTGTTTTCCTCCCGCTGCCGGCGGATCCTCCAGCGCCGCAGCATGAAAGCTATGCGGGCGCCAACAAACGCGGCGACTATGATAACGGGCAGTATGGATTCCAGAAAAGTTTCCATGCCCTAGTTTCCCCCGGGGACAGGGCCTCCGGGAGAAGCGCCGCCCCCTATGGCGGAGCGCATATCCGTGTCGGCCTGGACGTTTTTCAGCCGGTAGTAATCCATGACCCCCAAATGGCCTTGTTTGAAGGCTTCCGAGATGGCCAGGGGGATCTCCGCCTCCGCCAGAACCACCTTGGCCCGGTTTTCCTGGACCAGGGCGACCATCTCCTGCTCCCGGGCCTGGGCCGCGGCGCGGCGCTTTTCCGCCTCCGCCTGGAAACGGCGCTTGTCCGCTTCGGCCTGGTCGGCCTGGAGCTTGGCCCCCACGTTCTCGCCCACGTCGATGTCCGCAATGTCTATGGAAAGGATCTCGAAGGCGGTGCCCGCGTCCAGGCCCTTTTCCAGAACCCGCCTGGAAATAATGTCGGGGTTTTCCAGCACCGACTTATAGGATTCGGAGGAGC
>JAIROB010000006.1 GCA_031257695.1 Treponema sp.
GCCAGGCCGATAAAGGAACCCGCCTCCATAAAGTCCGCGCCAATCCCGAAGTCGCAGCCCGAAAGTTTTTTTACCCCCCGTATCCTGAGAATATTGGAGCCGATGCCGTCGATCTCCGCTCCCATGGCGCAGAGCATGCGGCACAGATCCTGCACGTGGGGCTCGCCGGCAGCGTTGGTGAGTATCGTCTCCCCCCTGGCCAGAACCGCCGCCATAAGGGCGTTTTCCGTGGCGGTCACCGACGCCTCGTCCAGAAATATATCCGCGCCCCGCAGTTCCGGCGCGGTAAAGATAAAGGCCCCATTAATCTCCACCTGGGCGCCCAGTTCGGTCAGCGCCAGGAAGTGGGTGTCCAGCCGCCGCCTGCCTATAACGTCCCCCCCGGGGGGCGGAAGCGCCGCCCTTCCGGTCCTGGCCAAAAGAGGGCCCGCAAAAAGTATGGAGGCCCGGATCTTCCGGGCATGATCCAGGGGCACCTCGGAGGATCGGATATTTCCCAGCTTCATCCGGTAGGCATTGGGTCCCAGGGCCTCCACGGTCCCGCCAAAGGACCTATATATAGAAAGCATCACCTGGACATCTTCGATATCGGGGATATTCCGGAGCGTCACCGGCTCGTCGGAAAGGAGCGCCGCGGCAATACAGGGCAACGCGGCGTTTTTGTTGCCGCTGGCCCGGATGGTCCCGCTGACGGGGAAACCGCCTTCAATGACGTACTGATCCATAGGTCGACTGTAGCGGTCAAAAGGGTTTATGTCAAAGGCTCCGGCGCTTGGCGCAGGATACAGGCGGGGCGATTCTGTAAACGCCGCTCATGCGCGGCAGGGGGGAAACGGGTTTCCCCCCTTGTTCCCCTACCGCAGGAGGAGCTGCGCCACAAAACCGACGCTTACGGGCAGGGCAAGGTTATCGTAATCCTTTAAGGGAAATGCTTCCACCAGCGCCGCAACCAGGGCCGTCACAAAAGCAAGGGTGAAGCGCCGGGAAACCGCGTAGGCGGTGACGAACACCGCGCTGAAACAGGCCAGGGACCCTTCAATGCTTTTGCCCAGCATAAACGCGGGCCGGCGCCTGCCGAACATCTTGCCCACAAGGCTGGCAAGCCCGTCCCCAAAGGCCAGGGCATAGATGCCGATGGATGCCGCCGGGGAGGGGTACAGCAGCAGGGCCAGCAGGGCGCCGAGTCCCAGGGTAACAGGCCCGATCACAAAACGGTCCCTGTCGCGGGGCCGGGAAGCCATGCTGGTAAGGGAGGATACCAGGGGAACCTCGACGCCGGAAAGCCGCAGGCTTTCCATGAAGGTGTAGAACAAGGTCCCCGCCATGAGCAGCGCCACCGTGAAGGGCCGGTTCAGGGCCGCCATGCCCGGGCTCAGGGCAATCAGAAAATGCATGGATTTACGAACAAGCTCAGCCTTTATTTCCTGGAGCTCAAAAAACCCCGTATTGAACCGCGCCAATCGGGAAAACCGGGAAAAATCAAAACCGTTATCGTATGTGTTCGTCTGTTCCATGCAAGTATATATGCAAATACCGTGCCAAATAAGCTGTTTTCTTAAAATCATCGAGTAATTTGTTATATAACAACAAATTACAAAATGCCGATTTTCACCCGGGCGCCCCGGAGCGACAAACCCGTCTAAAAAAATGTACTGCAAAAATTCATAAAACACTATGATTTTCTTATGAATTCGGGCTCTTTTTTTGCGGAATCTTGCCGTCCTCCCTGTTGTATACTATACTTAAGGCGGGTTCGATGTTTAAAAAGAAGGGTTTGAGGCCGGGGGCGTTACGGGGGCGGAGCGCCCCGTTGAGGGGGGTAGCGAAAGCCCGCAGGGCTGTAGCGAGGGGGGAGGCTTCCCCCCCATAGGGCGCGGCCGGACTCGCGTTACTTAGGGTAGAATCATGGAACGGCGCATTAAAAAATTGGACGATACGGACCGGAAGATTCTGGGGATTTTGCGGAAAAAGGCCCGGATCCCCCTCAAAGAACTGAGCATGCACGTAAACCTCTCCCTGCCTGCCGCCAGCGAGAGGCTGCATAAGCTGGAGAAATCCGGTTATATTAAAGAATACGCCGCCATTTTGGACCCCCAAAAATTCGATAAGGAATTTACCTGCTACTGTATGGTGGAATTCAGCCGGCACGACATGGATTATGACCGGGAGTTTGTGGATTTTGTTATGAACTGCCCGGAGATTATCGCGTGCCACCGCATCACCGGCTCCTATGAGTATATGCTCAAGATAACGACCCGCTCGGTGCGGGATATGGAACAGCTCATTGAAATCATGCGGAGCGAAAAAAAAGTAATCAACACCAGCACTATAACTGTTCTGTCCAGCATAAAAGACGAGGTGTCCATAGGCCCTGAGTAGCAGGGACGCGCAGTCCTACAGCGTTACCTGCGAAAAAGGCGGCGCCTGTTCCAGCACGGCGGCGATCCGGCGGTTTTCAGGAAGCAGCAGGCCCGGGTCGGCATCCAGTATGGCGAAGGCGTCGGCGCGGGCGCGGGAGAGTTCTTCGGCGTCCCGGACGGGATCGGCTATTCCCAGGGACAGGTAGCCCGACTGCTCGATCCCCGCTATCTGGCCGGGGCCCCGGAGTTTCAGGTCCTCTTCGGCGATGACAAAGCCGTCGGAATTTTCCAGCATCACCCTGAGGCGCTTCTTGCCGTCTTCGGTGAGGACCTCCGGAGCCGGGTATTCCCCGAACTCCGGCGGCCTGTCGGAGTAGATCAAAAAACAGTAGGACTGCGCGTCCCCCCGGCCTACCCTGCCCCGGAGCTGGTGCAGCGCGGCCAGGCCGAAACGCTCCGCGTGTTCCACGACCATGCAGGTGGCGTTGGGCACGTCCACCCCCACCTCGACCACGCTGGTGGCCACCAGGACCCGGATTTCCCCCAGGCGGAAAGCCTCCATGACGCTCCGCTTCTTCTCTTCGTCAAGTTTTGAATGGATCAGGGCGACGGGCGTCCCCTTGAAGACCTGCCGCCCAAGCCGGTCCGCCATGGATTCGGCGTCCTTGAGCGCCTTGTTGTCATCCGCCTCGATGAGGGGGTAGACGAAATAAGCCTGGCGCCCCGCGGCCAGTTCCCTGCGGACAAAGTCGTAGACCTTCGCTTCGTTGGATTCCCTTGCCAAGTGGGTCTTTACCGGCTTCCGGCCCGGGGGCAGATCGGGGATCACCGACACGTCCATGTCCCCAAAGACCGTGAGGGCCAGGGTCCGGGGTATGGGGGTGGCGCTCATCATCAGGAGGCCGGGGTGATCCCCCTTGGCCATGATGGCCTGCCGCTGGGTTACCCCGAAGCGGTGCTGTTCGTCCAC
>JAIROB010000070.1 GCA_031257695.1 Treponema sp.
TAAGAATACCAAAAAAGCGGACGAGGGGAACAGGGTTATTCCTGGTGACTATGTTACAGCAAAAAGCATGCCAACTAAAGGGCGTATCGGAAATATTTTAATGCGCTCGCCCTGGGGGGAGCGCCCCTTGACCTTCCTGTAAAGGGGGCTATAAACTGAATAATCAGAGGTGTCTTTGGACGATAGCATAACCGTCGTGCTGGATAGCCGCGAGGTTTTGTCCGGAGTTTGCGGGGCAAACGACGGAAATCTGAGGGTTATCGAAGGTTCTCTTGGGGGCCGCATTGCGACCCGGGGAAATGAAATACGCCTGGAGGGGGTCGATGAGACCGGCGTTCAGCGTTTCAGGACGATGATGGACAGTCTCATAGCCGCGGTTCGGGACGGCGACAATCCATCCCCGGATTATGTCCGCGCCCTGGCAAAGACCCTCCTGCCGGCCAAAGATGGCCAGGCGGATCCGGTTGAGGGGCCCGGGCCTTCCGCGCTGCAGGGAGCGGCGATCCATATCCCCCACGGTTTCGGCAAGGTTTTCCCCCTGAGCCGGAACCAGGCCCTCTATGTCCAGGGCATGAGGTCCTGCGACATTACCTTTTGCGTGGGCCCCGCGGGAACCGGCAAGACCTTTCTGGCCATAGCGGAGGCGCTCAACCTGGTGCTGTCAAAAAAGATGCGTAAGCTGGTCCTTACCCGGCCTGTGGTGGAAGCCGGCGAAAGTCTGGGTTTCCTGCCGGGCGATCTGGCCCAAAAAATCAGCCCCTACCTGCGGCCCCTCTACGACGCCATGGAATCCCTCATCCCCTTTGAGCTGATCCGGCGCATGGAGGAAAACCGCTCCATAGAAATCGCCCCCCTGGCCTATATGCGGGGGCGGAGCCTCAACGACTGCGTCATCATCCTGGATGAGGCGCAGAACACCACTAAAGAACAGATGAAGATGTTCCTCACCAGGCTGGGCAAGGGGGCCCGGGCGGTGATAACCGGGGACGCTACCCAGGTGGATCTGCCCAAACGGGTGGACTCCGGGCTGCTCCACGCCCTGGGTCTGCTCAAGGAAGTGGAGGGCATACATTTTGCGTACCTTAATACCGGCGATGTGGTTAGGCATCCGCTGATCAAAAAAATTATTCAGGCCTACGAAAATGAAACGAAACAGTAATAATGCGGGCTTTGGGGATACTTTTTTCAGCTATTTCGCGCTGCCGAAATTCCGCTTCGGCCCGGCGCTGGTGAGTTTCCTCGCCTTTCTGACAAGCGGATCCCTGATCCTCTGGGGCAGCCGACGCGCCGAGGTTGTGGAAGCCGACGCGTTCACCGAATTTGAACTGAGCCGGGTGGCGGACCGGGACGTTATCGCGGAACACGGGGTTTCCTACGTGGACGAGGAGGCGACCCGGCTGCGGATCGAGGCGGAGGAACGGCTGGTTCCGGCGGTGTTTGTCCATTCCCCCGGGGCCGCCGAGGTGTGCCGGAACGCCTACCGCCGCTTTGCGGACCTGTCCCGGAGTATTTTTTCCCAGGGAAGCTCCGCCGGGGCCTACAAACTGGCGATCCAGGCCGAGCTTCCCGGCGCGTTCCACGGGGATACCCTGGACGCCCTGTTCCGGGATCCCGCGCGGGAATCGATCCTGGACAACGGACAGGCGGCGCTGGACTACCTGCTGGAAACCGGGGTGGCGGCCATGCCCCAGATAGGGCTGGATATGTTTAACCCCGATGTGGCGGAGATCTACTCCAACGACAAGGGCCGGGTGGAACGGGAACGGATCCCCTACGACCGGCTCGTCACCTACGACGACGCGGACAGGGCGCTTATGGACCATATTGCCGGGGAAGGGTATTCATCCTCCTTTGCATCCCTGGCCCTGCCCCTGCTCAAGCCCTTTATCACGGAAAACGTGTTTTTCTCCCCCCAGGAAACCAGCCTGCGCCTGGCGGAAACCCGCGCCCAGGTAAAGCCGGTGATGAAGTACATAGAGGAAGGGGAGCGGGTTATCCGCAAGGGCTTTATCATAGGCGAAACGGATCTGGCGCGGCTGCGGGCGCTGGTCGATTCCAGGCCGGGCTACGATCCCCGCCCGGCCATAGGCGCCATCCTGATTCTGTTTTTGCTCTACGGCTTTTTAGTGTTTATGGGGGGCAAGAGAACCCTGGGGCGGCTGCTCGCCCCGGCGGAGGTGTACCTCCTTTCGATCCTCACGGCGCTCTACATCGTGGGGGCGGTGTTGCTGCAGGCCATGGTCCCGCTTAACCACTATTTCGCGGCGCTCATGCTGCCCACCGCCCTGGTGATCATGCTCCCCGCCATACTGATAGGCCCCCCGCTTGCGGCGATCCTGGCGCTGGCGCTGCCCATGGGGGCTTTTATAGCGGGCGCGTTCGACGCCCCTTCCCTGGTGTTCGCCCTCAGCTCCGGCTTTATGGCTTCCCACGTGCTGCAAAACGCGAAACGGCGGATGGACCTGATCAAAGCGGGCTTTATCCTGGCCGCGCTGCACGTGTTTACAGCCGCAGGATTGTTGTTGATACAACGCCTGTCCCTCTCGGTCTATCCCTCGGCCCTGCTCCTGGCGGCGGTGAACGGCATCGCTTCGGGGATGCTGGTCCTGGGCTTCCTTCCGGTGCTGGAACAGGCGCTCAACGCCCCCACCACCTTCCGCTTAATAGAACTGTCGGATCTGAATTCCCCCATCCTCAAACGGCTCTTTACCGTCGCGCCGGGCACCTACAGCCATTCGGTGATGGTCGCCAACCTCGCGGAATCCGCGTGTCAGGAAATCGGCGCCAACCCCCTGCTTGCCCGGGTGGGCGCCTACTACCACGACATAGGCAAGATCGATCAGCCCGACTACTTTGTGGAAAACCAGACGGCCTACAACAAGCATGACGACATTCCCCCCCGGCTCTCAGCGACGGTGATCCGCAGCCATGTCAAGCTGGGCCTGGACAAGGCCCGGCTCCTGGGGCTTCCCCGGGAAGTTATGGACATCATCGCCGAACACCACGGCAATTCGGTGATCAGCTGGTTCTACAACGAGGCGCTCAGGCGGGAGCCCCTGGACGCCAACGGCAAATCCACGGTGAACATGGAGGACTTTACCTACCCCGGCAATCCCCCCCGTTCCAGGGAGTCCGCGGTGGTCATGCTGGCGGACGTGACCGAAGCCGCGGCGCGGACCCTGAAAAAGCCCACCGCGGCCAGGCTTGAAAAGTTTATCCACGAATTGTTCCTTTCAAAATTTGACGCGGGCCAGCTCTGGGATTCCGATTTGACCTTCCGGGAACTCCAAACTATTGAAAGCTCCTTTGTGCGGGTCCTGGCCGGGCACTATCACTCCCGGATCGAATACCCCAAGCATAGTAAGGAAGCCCTGCACGCGGCGCGGCAGGGCCAGGAGGGCCGCCACCGGGAAGGGCCGGAGCCCGTTGATCAGAGGGAGCATACTCCGAACCGGGGGGACCTTGCGGAAGATCCTTCCCCCAGGGAGTCCTCCGACAGGGAATCCGGGTGAACCGGGTGGAGATAAGGGCCGAGGAGGTTCCCCTGCCTCCCTGGTCGGAGCAGGCGAATAATTTTGCCCTTAAAGTCCTGGACCGGCTGGGAAGGGACCGCTGGGATCTTTCCATGCTTTTCTGCAACAACGCGTACATCAGAACCCTCAACGCCCGGTTTAGAAATATTGACGAGTCCACTGACGTATTGTCCTTCGCCCTGGGGAGCAGCTATGCCGACGAAACCACCGGGGAGCTGCGCTTTCTCCCCGGGGATATCGTCGTTTCCCTGGAAACCCTGGAGGAAAACGCCCGTTACTTCCGGGTTCCCCGGGACGAGGAATTACGCCGTCTTTTAATCCATGGCATCCTTCACCTGGACGGCATGGATCATCAAACCAACGAGGGGGCAGAGCCCATGCTGAAATTACAGGAACAGATCCTGGCGGAGTTGTCGGGTGAAACTATTCTTTAAAAAGGGTGAAATAGACAAGAAATCCCTGCAGGCCCTGGAAACGGATCAGCAGGAGATGATCCGCGGCGTTATGGAGCTTTCGGGCACCACGGTCAAGGAGATCATGGTGCCCAGGATAGACACGGTGTTTATCCCCCTGGACGCGACCAGGGAGGAGCTGCTGGGGAGGATCACCGAAAGCGATCATTCCCGTTTCCCGGTGTATGAGGAGACCATCGACAATGTGGTGGGCATACTCTACGTCAAGGATCTCCTCAAAGCCCTGGTCCGGGGGGAGGAGCTTTCCCTCAAGAACCTGCTCCGCAAACCCTTCTTTGTGCCCGGCTCAAAGCATATCAACGAGCTCCTGGCGGAACTGCGCCGCCGCCGGGTTCACATCGCCGTGGTGGTGGACGAGTACGGGGGGGTTTCCGGCATTATCTGCATGGAGGATATTATTGAAGAAATCATCGGGGATATTCAGGATGAATTCGACAACGAAACCGAGGATATCCTCAAGCTGGAGGAAGGAACTTACCTCTGCGACGCCCGGGTCAACCTGGAGGACCTGGGGGAAGAGATCGGTTTGAATCTGCCCTCGGACGATTTTGACACCCTGGGGGGGTTTGTGTTTGATCTTTTCGGGAAAATCCCGGTAAAATACGAAAAGACCGTTTTTGGCGGCGCGGATTTTATTATCCAGGACATGGACGGCCACAAGATCAACACCGTAAAGATCGTGATGAACAAAAGAGACTATGAATGAAAAGAGCGCGGCCCACACTACTACTGCTGGGTTTTTTGCTCCTGGCGGAATTGCGGGGAGCCGCCCAGGGCCCTCCAGCAAAGGCGGCGGACTTTTACGACCTGGGCCGTTCCTCCATGCTCCAGGAAAACTGGTACGCCGCCGCGGAATCCCTCCTGGAGTGCGTCCGGCTGAACAGCGCCCACGCGGAGGGGACTGCGGCGCTGGCGGAGTGTTACTACGAGCTGGGCGAGTTTGACCAGGCCCTGGTCTGGACGCGGAAAGCCCGGACCCTCGACCGGGGCAGCGCGCCCCTGGCGAATCTGGAAGCCTCTACCCTGATCGCCCTGGGCCGCCTGGACCAGGCCCAGGCCGTGATTGACGAAACCCTCAGCCGGGAACCCTACAACCTGGAGGCGCTTTTTGCGGGCGCCGAGCTGGACGTGGCCCGGGGCCATTCCTCCGACGCGGTTATCCGTTACCGGGAGGCCGCGCGGCGCTTCCCCGACGATCCCAGGCTCCTCCTCTCCCTGGCCCTGACCCTCTGCTCCCTGGGGGATACCGAGGCCGCCCGGCCCTACATTGAGCGGGCTTTGCTGCAGGGCCGGGAGGATTACCGGATCTACTACTACGCCGCCTATGTGGAGGCCAAGGCCGGGCGTATAGCGGAGGCCGTCGGCTACGCGGAACAGGCCCTGAGTTACAGGCCGGGGCACAGGCACGCCCGATCGCTCCTGGCAAGCCTGCGCTACCGTTCCGGCCGGTTTGAGGAAGCCGCGGCGCTGGCGGATCAGGCCATTGCGGAGGATCGGGGGGATATACGCGCCTGGCGCCTCAAGGGTATGTCCTACATCGGCCTGGGACGAATTGCCGAGGCCATGAGCGTCCTGTCCGAAGCCCTGGGGATAGATCCCGACGACGAATTTGTCCGCTACGCCCTGGAGGATCTGCTTATCAACAACACCAGGGTGGAGGATCCCCGCCGGGGCCGCTGGGCCGCGTGGCATTTTGACCGCGCCCGGACCTACCGCTCCAAAAACCTCGCCGGCCAGGCCCTCTTTGAGTACCGCCGGGGGCTGCGGCTCAACCCCTACGCCCCGGACCGGAGGGAATACGCCGACATACTGCGGCTCCAGGGCTATCCCGCCCGGTATCTGGAGGAGCTGCGTTTTCTCCGGAGCAACGGCATACAGGAAGGGGCGGTGAACGACGCCATTGAAGCCTACGACGCCCTGCTGGCGGACGCCCTGTACCGGCGCTGGGACGTGGATCCCGTGGAGGCGGCCCGGCGGCACTGGAAGGTGGCGGTGTTTTCCCTTGCCTCCGATGACGCCTTCTACCATGCCGGCGCGGGGACCGTGGGCGCCGCCTATGTGCGGGACCTGCTGGTCCACGACCGGAACATAGCCGGGACGGACCTGAACCTGAGACAGGACGCTTTTTCCGCCGCGTTCCGCAGCGCCCGGGAAGCCGGAGCGGATTACTTTCTTATCGTCGCCGTTTCCGAAAACGACCGGGATATTTCCCTGAAGGGGGAGCTCTTTGTGGGCCGCACCGGTTCCCCCGCGGCGGTCTTCCACGCCTACCGCACCGGGGACGACCGCCTGCGGAACGCCGCCCGTTCCCTTGCGGAGCAGCTTTCCGCCGCGCTTCCCTTTCGCGGCGAGCTGATCCGGCGCCGCTCCTCCCAGGGCCTCATCGACAAGGGCCGCGCCGACGGCGTTAAGGCCGAACAGGAATACGACGTGGTAAAAAAGGGCCAGGCATTTGTCCGCAACGACGGCATAGGTCTGGCCTACAGCCCCGAGGATGTGGTGGGAAAGCTGCGCATAGAGCGGGCGGACGAGGAAGTGTCCATGGGCGCCCTTGCCCGGCAGGGCTTTTTCGACCGCATCGGCATTGGAGACGAGATCCTGCTCCCAAACGAACAACCCCCCGCGGCTCCCCCGGACACCGTGGCGGACCCGGAACTCAGGGCCCTGCTGCGAACCCTGCGCTAAGGGCGCCTGAGCTAGTAATTTAAGGAGGGGGAAGCTACCCCCTCTGCGGGGGTTTTTACCCCCGCAACGCCCCCGCCAGGACTTCTCATTTTAGAGTAACCACAAACCTCCTGTTTGTGCTCCCGCGCTCACAACCCGGCAATTTCGTCCGCGGAGAGCCCGGTTGCCCTGGCTATTTTTTCGACAGGATCGCCGAGGACTTTCAGGGTTCGGGCGATTTCTTTTCGTCCTTCCTGCCGTCCTTCTTGCCGTCCTTCCTGCCTGCCTTCCCGACGCCCCTTCTCTATGCCTTCCTGTATGCCTTCCCGTCGGGCGTGGTTGAGCCCGCTGGTCCAGTCAGACAGCGCCATTTCACGCATCTGGTACGCCCGCAGGGCCTCTTTGTCGCTAGAGACATGGGCCATCTTTTCCTCCGCCTTCTGTATTGCCCTGTCCATGGTTATTACCTCCTCCACTAGTTTTTGCGGACTGTCCCTGTCAAACCAGGTCAGCCACCGGTGCAGCGGGTCATGCCGTATATCCTTCTCCCCCAGCCGCCGGAACTTTACCATATCAACAAAATGGATTTCCAGGGCATCGGTCAAAAGAACTTCCCGGTAGGTGTCTTCCCAGATATGAAAACTGGTGTGAAACACCGGAATCTGCGGCATAAACTCGTAGTTCACGATGTTTATGG
>JAIROB010000143.1 GCA_031257695.1 Treponema sp.
GCCAAAAGGGTAATGACGATAACCTCGATGAGGGGGTAGCATTTTTTCCGGTCGATCCGGGGGTCTTTAATGTCGTTAAAAAAATCGATAATGGGTGGTATGGTTTGGGAAATCATGAGCGCCTCCAATCTCCCCTCTATCGGCTTTTTTATCCCTTCTTTACCCCTTTTTTAATGCCCTGCGCCCTGGGTAGCGATCATTGACAGGGGATACAGATGAAGGTACCATAGCATCATGGATTGCAGCGTCTTTAAAGGCCGTTCCCTTCTTACCTGGCTCGATTATTCCGGCGGGGAAATTCGGTTCCTGCTGGAACTTGCCAAACAGGTGAAGGACGAAAAAACCCGGGGTGAAATAAAACAGCGTTTGGCGGGAAAAACCGTGGCGCTGCTTTTTGAAAAACGTTCCACCCGGACCCGCTGCGCCTTCGAAACCGCCATAGGCGAGGAGGGGGGGCATCCGGTGTTTCTGTCCTCCGCGGATATTCATTTGGGGGAGAAGGAAACCATCGAAGACACCGCCCGGGTGCTGGGGCGTATGTTCAGCGCCATACAATTCCGGGGCTTCAGGCAGTCCACGGCGGAAACTCTGGCAAAATACTCGGGAGTTCCGGTGTGGAACGGCCTCACCGATGAGTATCATCCCACCCAGGTTTTGGCGGATGTGCTGACCCTGGAGGAAAACTTTGGGTCTTCCAGGGGAAAAAAACTCTGTTTTGTGGGGGACGGCAGGAACAATGTCGCCCGCTCCCTGATGGTGATATGCGCCAAACTGGGCATTCATTTTACGATCATCACCCCCCCGGGCCTTAACCCCGATCCGCTCCTCTGCCGCTCCTGCGAAACCCTGGCCGCCGAGACCGGTTCGGAGCTGCGGGTAAGCTCCGACATAGCGGAGGTCGATGGCGCCGACGCTATTTACACCGACGTATGGGCGTCCATGGGCGAGGAAGCGAAGAAGGCGGAACGGATCGGACTGCTCAGCCCCTACCAGGTAAACCGGTCCCTGATGGACAGGACGAACCGCAGGGATACTATTTTTCTCCACTGCCTGCCGGCTGTGCGGGGCGAAGAAGTGACCTCGGAGGTGCTCGATGGCCCCCAGAGCCGCGCCTGGGACGAAGCGGAAAACCGCAAACACACCATTAAGGCGATAATCCTCGCCACTATCTGATGCCAACCCCGCCTTCACGGGGCGCCGGGCCGCGTACAAAACCGGGCCCGGAGGGGGCGCTCAATACCTGGTTAGAACCAGCATCAGGGGGAGGTGATCGCTGAGCCCGCTGCCGGAGCGGGGGTTATAGGCGTCGGGAATGCCCCCTTCGTCTACAAAAGGCTCCTGGGCCAGGACCCGGCAGGAATTGAAGTCCCATCCCTTTTGATCGAAAAACTGTTGGGATAACAGAAAATGATCGATGGTCTCCCATTGGTTCCTGTAATAGTAGGAACCGTTCTGTAATTCCTGCCCCCAGGGCGAATAGAAGGCCGGCATGGACGAATCGAAGTGCGCCGGCATGGGGGGCTTTTCCCCGCTGAGCACCAGAAAGTCCCCCGGCTTGAAGGGGCCCGTATAGGCGGCTTCGGCAAGATCCGCAGCGCCGGGATCGTCCGGCAGGAGGGCGCTCAGGCTCGTTCCGCCCCGGCGGTAAAACTCGTCGTAATTTTCGTTCAAATCGCCCATGATCACCGCGGGCACATCGGGGCGGGCCGAGCGGATTTCCCTGATCCGCCGGAGGATGATCCGCGCTGAGGCCCGGCGCAGGACTTCGGTGCTGTCCTCCCCGCCGAGCTTGGATTTCCAGTGGCAGACAAAGAGCGCCAGGGGAGCGTCCTCGGGATACAGCCACAGTTCCAGCACGGGCCGGGGCGCGGCTTCCTGGTCCCAGACCATCCCGTGGGCTCGGGCTTCCGTAAAGGGGATGCGGCTCAAGACGCCGATCCCCAGGGAAGCGCCCTTGTTTTTGGAAAAATAGGTCCAGCCGTAACCGTACTTTGCAAGCTCCCCCCGGGCCAGCGCCTCCAGGCACTGCAGGTTTTCGATTTCCTCCAGCGCCACTATGTCCGGCGGCCCCCCGGCTATCCGGCCTATGGCCTGGGAAATGGCGCTCACCCGCCCTGAAAACTTTTCCGCCCCCCAACCCGCTTCGTTGAGGTATTCGTTGTACTCGGTCCCGCTTTGGCTCCCGTCGAACAGGGCCTGCACATTCCAGGTGACGACCCGCAGGGTTCCCGGCGGCGAAACGCCTTCCGCCGCCACCGATAGGCTGCACGCCCCCAGCAAAAGCGCCCCCCCAAGGAGCATGAGCGGCAATGACAAAGATCTTTTCATAATGGCCTCCTAACCGTATTAGGGGGCTGCCGTGTATTTTGCTTTAGCGCGGGGCGAAAAAACATGAAAAAAAACGGAAATTCGGCCGTTTTTTCGCGCCGAAGCCGCAGGCTGCCGGGGGAGCTGTTCCAAGACTTCAGTTGTTGGGACACCCTCAGGGGACTATGTTGTATTCTTTAACCACCTGTATTTCCGAATGTACCTTAACGACGCCGGGCAAGCCCTTGGCAGCGGAAATAGCGGCGTCCACCTGGGTTTGGGCATTGACCACCCCGTAGAGGATCACATCGCCCTGGGAGACCGTCGACTCAAGGAAATGAATGGGAATTCCCCTTTCATACAAAATATGATGGACAATCTGCTGGCCCAGGGCCATATCTTTAAAAGCGCAGGAGCTTCTGATTTCCGTATCGGGCCCTATGGTATCATCCTTCAGTTCTTTGATGATCCGCGCCGCCAGTTCAGGGTGCAGGCTCCCCATGTTCAAGGTAAGATGGTAGTTTGAAGGGTTCTCCCATTTCACGTCGAAGAAATAGCGGTGAAACCCCGACCTGTCGTGATCGCTCTGCTCTATGATCTGCCGGGCCCGTTTGTCATCGCAGTGAAAATAACTCTTTACCCGCTCAATGCGGATATCCGGAGGCGCAACCAGGAAAACCGAAAGAACCCCGGGAACATCCTTAAAGAACGCAAACGCCCCCCGTCCGATAAAGACGCAGTTCCCCTTCCCGGCCTCGTCAAGCATGGCGGTTTTCAGGAAATGCAGATAGTCGTCCCGGTCCTGGGAAAAGGCCGCCAAAAAGGTCGGTTTCCGCTCGTCGTATTTTTCGAGCTTGGAACCCACAACCCCGTAGGCTTTTATCCGCTCCTCCAGGCCCAGCTTGTCGACAAAACGGTAATCCAGCAGCTTTGCCAGTTCGTTAGCGGTTTCATCGCCTAAGGATGCCAATTGGCGTGAGATGGTGATGATAGCCATAAGTCCCTCCAACATTTTTATATTGAAAGCTGTTTCAAAACTTCAGTTTTTGGAACAACTCCCTAAATTGGGTACTTAAAGCATAGTCAGCCGGATACCTAAAGTCAAAAAAGCCGGCAAAGCCCCGTAAAATAACACCGTAATTCGTAATATGGGAGCGCTTCCGGTTTCGCAGGCCGATCTCTCTGCGCCGCTCCAGCCGCCCTTGAATTTTGCCCCCCGGCCGGGTAATACTATAGGCATGAATACGGGGCATCTGATCTACGTCCTGAGCCGGCTGATTCTGGGGGCCCTGGCATCCTTTCTCGCCATCATGGTGTGGTCAAAAACCAGAGACGCGGCCTGGATGCTCATGGTAATCGGTATTATCGCGGATTACGCGGAAGTTGTTTACTCGATTCTCGGCATCTTCGGCATAACGGAAGGAACGGCGCCGTTGGCGGGATCGGCTCCAATGGCGGCCCTGGCGCTGGCTAATCTGCCGACCTGTTTCTTCATAGCCGCGTTTTTGGTTATGATTGCCCGAAAATTGTATCGTTAGTTTTTGGAGGATGTGATGAAAGCGTTGATTCTGGGGCTTATTATTATTGCTGCGGCGGTTTTTGCGGCTCTGCCCGGAGGCCTCAACTGGTGGGGGCATGTGCTGGTTTTTCTGCGGGGGGCCCTGCCGGTTATAGCCGTTTTTATCGGCCTGATAGCGGCCTTTATCGGCATTGCGGACCTCAAGGACCGGGCGGAGGCCAAAAAAGAGGATCTGGCCGAAAAAACCGAAGAGTAGGGCCGGCAAACCAAACCGGTTCTGGTCATTGGCAGTATTCCTCAACTGAAGTTTTGGAACAGCCTCGATTGATTTTTCGAATAAAAGTGACGACAATGATCTAAAGTGGTAATAGGGTTATGAAAAGAGCGCTTGCATCGGTTGGTGTGTTTCTTTTGCTCAGTGTCGCGGCGGTTTTTCCCCAGACGGGCCAGGACTCCCAGCAAAGCCCTGCCCGGCCCGATGCCCTGCGGAGTTATCGTATAGGCAGGGATCTGGAGGCCAGGGATAGGGCGGAGGAGGCGAATCAGTATTACAATGAGGCGGTTCGGATTTGCCTTGACGAAATTAACCTGAATGTGACGAACATGGATTCCTACACGGTGCTTACCTGGACCCTCCAACGGCAGCGAAAGTACGCCGAGGTTATCAGTTGGGGGGAGCGGGGTTTGCGGATAAACGGAAACGATTACCGGATCATAGAGACCATGGGGGAAGCGTACTTTTATCTGAACCGTTTTGACGATTCCCTGCGTTCAATGCAGCGATACGTCAATTCCGTGCCCCAGGGGGAACGCACCTCGGTGGCTTATTTCTTTATCGGAGAGATATTCCGGCTCCAGCGTAAGTTTTTTAAGGCGGATATTGCCTATACCACCGCTTGCCGTCTGGACCCCGGTTCCGCTCTGTGGTGGTACCGCCTGGGTTCGGTCCGGGAATCCGCCGGGGATCTGAGCCCCGCGGTTGAAGCATATCAGCGGGCGTTACGGCTTAACCCTAACTACCGGGAGGCCCGCGAGGGGCTGGAACGGTCCAGCCAGGGCAGCGCCAGCGCTTAACCCGCGCTGAGCAACAAACCGGCGCCCGCTAACCGCAGTCGGTGCAATTCGCGCAATCGCTATCCTGACAGTCACATTCGGCGCTTTGAACCCGGCCTTGCCGCAGCTCCGCCTCGCTGGCTTCCCGAACATCAACCACGGACACATCGAAGTTGAGGTCCAGCCCGGCCATGGGGTGGTTGCCGTCGATGGTGACGATGTCGTCCTCCACTGCTGTTACGGTGACCAGCTGCACATCGCCCCCCGGGGTTTCCGCGTGGAACTGCATTCCCGCCTGCACGGCGCCGACTCCGCTGAAACGGTCCCTGGGCACGGTGGCGACCAGTTTTTCGCTCCGCTCCCCGTAGGCTTCAGCGGCGGGGATGTGTATGGTAAAAGCGTCTCCCCGGTTCTTTCCGTCCAGAGCCTTTTCCAGGCCGGGGATGATGTTCCGGTGGCCGTGGAGATATGAAAAGGGCTCGATGCCGGTAGCGTCAAGGATCTGACTTTGGGCGTTGGTGAGGGTGTAGTTAATGCTGACTACCCTGTCGTTGGTTATATTCATGCTTAAAATATACTATGAAAAACCGGTCGGGTAAAGGGCCCCCCATGGACCCGGTTGGGTTAGCGGGGACGCACTAAGACTAAAAACGGACGACGGCGGAGTATGCCCGGCGCTCACTTGCCTGTAGAATCCGCTTCCGCAGCCCCGCTGAGCGGGTCTGCGGAAGCGGGGAATTCCAGAGACGTTCGGCCTGGCAGACTTCGCCGCCGCCCGCCTGTGTCCGGGCGTCCCCGAGCCATGTGGGGGTCCATGGGGGGCTTGCGTCGCTGAACTTTATTCGCAGGCGGGTTTAATACCCCGCCCCTCTGGGGCGGTTTTGAACCGGCTAACGTATTGATTTGTGGGGGTATTAAACCCGCATAAAATCCATACCTATCAGAACCAACCAT
>JAIROB010000171.1 GCA_031257695.1 Treponema sp.
GGAAATTTATTGTACTGGCCGGGGCCATACCCCGATCCAAAAGGCGGTTTACAACATTTTCGGTGGTGGTAAATTTTCCGGAGCAAGCTCCGGGGTATGGACCCCGGCTTCCAATCAAGCGCCTCCGGGAGAGAAAGGCAGCGCTTAACGTTATCTCGCTCCAAAGAAAGCCGGACGCCGCTCTTGAACATCTTGACCGTTTCGTCCAACATACTCCCGGTGGTCATGACTACCCAAAAGCTCATGGTTAGATTTTATCATGAGATTCTTCAACCTTTCGGTTAGATTTTTACATGAGACATCACGGACCTTTGATAAAAATACAAAGACTTCTCATTTTGGATTAACCACCAACCTCACGAACTACACGAACAAATCCGATAATATACCATGGAGAAAAGCTAATGAGAATTGCATGGCACAGTACGAAAAACCGGATCGCTGGTCCCTGAGGGCGCAAAAAGAGGGCTACCCGGCCCGCTCGGTGTACAAGCTGGAAGAGCTGGGCGAAAAGTTCGGCCTGCTTCGCCTGCCTGGGGACGGCGGAACCTTCAGAGCGCTGGACCTGGGCGCTGCGCCGGGAAGCTGGAGTCTCTACATTCTGCGGAAACTGGGCAAACGCTGCCTGCTCACCGCCGCGGACCTTTCCCCCCTGTCCCGCCGTTACGACAGGGGCCTTTTTGACGGCGAAAACTGCCGCTTTATCCAGGGCGACATGACGGCGCCGGAGATTCGGGAAGCCATCCTGGCCCTGGGGCCCTTCAACCTGGTTATGAGCGACGCGGCGCCGGCCACAACGGGGAACCGTTCCGTGGACGCGCTCCGTTCCCTGGAACTGGCGGAAGCGGCCCTGGGCTATGCCGAAACTGCCCTTGTAAAGGGCGGCAACTTCATTGTAAAGGTGTTCCAGGGCGGAGAAACCGCATCGGCGCTCAAGCGCATACGGGAACTTTTCAGGGCTGCCAAAAGCTGCAAACCTGAAGCCTGCCGCGGCAATTCCTTTGAAACCTACTACGTGGGGTTGGGAAGGAAGGACGCTCTGGCGCAGGACCCCCGGACCAAGTCTTAGTGCGTCCCCGCCAACCCAGCTCCGGTCCATAGGGGGATCCGCAGGTCTTTTCGGTTTTGGGGTTTTGAATTCGGAATTACTGCTTGCTATTTGTCCTCTATTGACTTTACGACTATTGTCCCGGTACTTTTTAAGGGGGCAAGGGATTGGCATGGTTTTATCGGAAGCGCCTGTGGGCGCCTCGTTTCGGGTGGTGAAAGTCGCCCTGGGGAAGGAGGTCGGCAAACGGCTGGCGGATATGGGATTTACCGAGGGAGCGGAGGGAGCGGTGATCCGGGCAGGGGTCCTCCGGGGGCCTATCCAGGTTCGGATCCGGGGCTATGACATACTGATACGCCGGTATGAGGCGGGGGGAATCGAGGTTGCCCCCGCGGGGGATTGGTCTGCGGATGGGCAATAATTCCAGGGTCATACGGATCGCTTTGGCGGGAAACCCCAACTCGGGGAAAACTACCCTATTTAACGCGCTCACCGGAGCCCACCACAAGGTGGGGAACTACCCGGGGGTTACGGTGGAAAAGCGGGAAGGAAGCCGGAGCAGGGGCGCGGTTCAGTACCATTTTATCGACCTGCCGGGAATATACAGCCTGACCGCCTACTCCATCGACGAGGTGGTGGCCCGGGACTTTATCCTGGAAGAAAAGCCCGATGTTATCGTGGACGTGCTGGACTCCACCAACCTGGAGCGGAACATCTACCTCTGTCTCCAGTTTCAGGAGCTGGGCATCCCGGTGATCGGCGCCCTGAACATGAGCGACGAAGCTGAGGCCAAGGGCATTGTTATTGACGACGCAAACCTCACCCTTACCCTGGGCATACCCCTGGTAAAAACCGTGGGCCCCAGGGGGCTGGGCGTGGAGGCGCTGCTGGACGCCATCGACCGGGTGGCGGCCCAGACACCGGCGGGGGAGGGGGAGCGGCGGCTGGACTACGGCGACGAGATTGAGGCCCGGCTCGGGTCGGTTCAGGCGGCGCTTGCCGCGGATCCCTCCTTTGCGGCGAAGTACCCCGCCCGCTGGCTGGCGGTAAAGCTGATCGAGAAGGACTCCAACGCCTATGAACGGCTGCGCTCCCATCCCCGGGCCGCGGCGATAGCAAAAGCCGCGGGGGACGCGGTGGGCTGGATCGAAGAGCATTTCGGCAAGGACGCGGAGATAATTATTTCCGAGCAGCGCTACGGCTATATCCGGGGGGCGCTCAAGGAATCGGTAAAAATTGTGCGTGAGCCCGATTTTTCCGTCACCGAAGCCGTGGACCGGGTCATCATGAACCGCTTCCTGTCCCTGCCCATATTTGCCCTGGCGCTCTGGTCTGTTTTTCAGCTTACCTTTCTCCTGGGCGAATACCCCATGGCCGCCCTGGAATCCTTCTTCGGTTTTCTGAGCGAGTCCATCCTGAACGTCATGCCCGATTCGCTTATCAGATCCCTCCTGGTGGACGGGATCATCGGCGGCGTGGGAGGGGTCCTCTCCTTTGTTCCCTTGATAGTGATACTGTTTTTCCTGCTTTCCATCCTGGAGGATGTGGGTTATATGTCCAGGGCCGCCTTTGCCACGGACAAGCTGCTCCACAGCTTCGGCCTCCACGGCCAGTCTATATTCCCCATGATGCTGGGCTTCGGCTGCTCCGTTCCGGCGATCATGGCTTCCCGGACCCTGAAAAGCCCCCGGGACCGGATCATCACCATCCTCATAACCCCCCTGATGAACTGCGGCGCCAAACTGCCGGTCCACGTATTGCTGGCCGCGGCCTTTTTTCCCGATCATGCGGGCGGCATGGTTATGCTCATCTACGCCGCCGGGGCGGCGCTCAGCCTTTGCTGCGCCTTTGCGCTCAAGAAAACGGTCCTGAAAGGGGATCCCACGCCCTTTGTGATGGAGCTTCCCCCCTACCGCGCCCCAACCCTGCGGGGCATACTCTGGCACGTGTGGGAAAAGACCTGGCTTTACGTTAAAAAAGCCGGGACCATCATCCTGGCCTCGGCGATTCTCATCTGGGCCATCACCAATTTTCCGGCCTACGAGGCGCCGCCTGGCGAAGGGGCGGACCCGGTCCTCAACGCGGAGGCGGCGCTGGAACACAGCTACGCCGGGCGGCTGGGCAGGTTTATCGTTCCCCTGTTCCGACCCCTGGGCTTTGAGTGGAAGCTGGCCGCGGCGTCGGTGACGGGCTTTGCCGCCAAGGAAGTGATCGTCTCCACCCTGGGCATCCTCTACCGGGTGGGCGCGGAGGAAACCGAGGAAAGCGAAGGGCTTAGGGACGCCATACGGCAGGACCCGGACATGAGCCCCCTTTCGGCGCTGGTGTTCATGCTCTTCACCCTGATCATCCCCCCCTGTTTCGCGGCGCTGGCGACGATCCGGGCGGAAATCGGCTGGAAATGGCTGGGCTTTGAGGCAGCGTTCCTGCTGGCTCTGGGATGGGCCGTCTGCGCCGCGGTCTACCAGCTTGGAAGTCTTTTAGGTTTAGGAGCGCTGTTATGAACTCCCTGATCGAAACCGGCGTTATCGTTGCTGCGGTGGCCCTGGCCGCGGCCTTTGTGGCGCTGCGGGTATTCAGGACCCTTCGGAGCAAGCGGCCCTCCTGCTGTTCCGGAGGCGGCAAAGGCGCCAAAAAAGCCGAAGCAGGACCTTGAGGACGCCGGATTTTTTTTTGTCACATGCATCCTGTTAGGCGACATAC
>JAIROB010000043.1 GCA_031257695.1 Treponema sp.
CCCCCCCCCCCCCCCCTAATGAATCCTTAACGGATAACTTCTATTGCTGTGCCATCGGCCCCTGGCTTGAAATTTCCCTTAATGACGCGACTATTGACGACATTCTCAGGCGGAATGCCATCCCCGGACACCTCCGCCCGGAGCTGGCGCAGTATCTCAACTGGCTTCCCCCAATCGCCGCGCCCCGGAGCTGGAATGCGATACTCCTGACCTTCGCGGAATACCTTTACGGCGGGCCGGACGCTTTCCGCCTGCATCACGAGGGGATCAATCTGCGCAATCCTTCGGATCTATACAGCCCCAAACCGGAGGCGGTCCTTTCCCTGCAAATAATTGAGGATCGCTACCAAACGGAAAATGCCATGCTCCAGGCGATCGGCGAGGGCGACGCCAAACGCGCCCTGCAATGCCTCCTCTCCCAATACAAGGGCTACACCGGAGAACACCGCACGGAGGATCGGATACGCGATCTGAAGAACGGCTACATCGTACTCAATTCGCTGGCCCGCAAAGCTGTGGAAAACGGCTATGTACATCCCGCCCATATCCACGCGATATCCGATGATTTCGCCCGCCGCATCGAAGCCGTATCCTCCCTCGGTGAGTTCGGCCACCTTTCCGAACAGATGCTGTGCAGCTATTGCGGTCTGGTCAGGAAATTCTCGCTCCGCGAATTTTCCCCCCTGATACGGAACGTCATCAACACGATTGACTTTAACCTGCGCGAGCCCCTGTCCCTGACCTTTCTGGCGGAAAAGTTCAACGTCAACCCCAGCAACCTTTCCAGCCAGTTCAGGCGGGAAAAAGGCATGACGCTTACCAGTCAAAGACCACCGGCATAGCCGGTGGCTTGAGGAAGCCCCCTTAAAGGGGCATTTATCCGGTGTCCTATGCAAACCCGGTTCTCCCCTACCCTGTTTTGCTACATTGCCTTATTTTTCATTCTTACTCTTCTTGCCTCATTTACATTTTCTTTATTTTAGTATTGTCCTGCCATTTTTTCATTTATACTCCCTTGATTGTTCCATTCAATGACTTCCGGGGGAATATTATTCATTTTTTTGTGCAATTCGTATCACACACGGCACGGCATAGCCTTTTCAAGTCTCACCGGCACAGCCGGTGGTTTACGGAATACAATTAAAAAACCGGTTTCCCGGCTACTTCTGTTTTTGCGCAAAATGGCAGGCAAAATACCGGCAAAATCCTCGCAAGCTCTGTAAAAGTCATGAGAAATACGCGGTTGAATGCGGAATTCGCCCCTTGACAATTTTTTCAATATTTATTATAATTTCTATAAAACTACTAGGATATAATTATGGAGAATTACAGACAGGATTTCTCAAAAATGGGGGATCAGACCAAGGCCGTTCACG
Organism: Treponema sp.; assembly: GCA_031257695.1. The sequence continues at coordinate 1,377 of JAIROB010000043.1, forward strand.
CCGGGGAATTTCCTGACCCCGTTACCGGCGCTTCATCACCGAATCTGACCATGTCCACTACTTTTGTCGTGGACGCCGGCACAACGTTTTCGGTTGAGGGCATGGGCGAGGATGATCCCTTTGTATACACCCGCTGGGGAAACCCTACCATCCGGCAGTTGGAGGAAAAACTTGCCGTTTTGGAAGAAGCCGAAACAGCCGTTGCCTTTGCCAGCGGTATGAGCGCCGCCACAGCTCTGCTGATCCACAGCCTCAGGGCCGGGGATCGGGCGGTGATAAGCGATGTCACCTACGCGGCGGTGGCCGAGGCAACCAACGAGATCTTCCCCGGCCTGGGGATCGGCATCGTCAAGGTTGATACTTCGGACCTGGACGCTTTGGCGGCGGCGGTCAAGCCCGGCGTAAAACTGGTCTATATCGAGACACCCTGTAACCCCCTGCTCCGGCTCACCGATATTGGGGCCGCCGCGGAAATTGCCCACAGGGCCGGGGCTAAACTGGCGGTGGATTCGACGTTCGCCACTCCCCTCGCGACAAAACCCCTGCAGTTCGGAGCGGATTTCGTTGTTCACTCGCTGACAAAATATATGGGGGGTCACGGTGATGCCCTGGGCGGGGCTTTGCTGGGCAGGATCGCGGACCTGGCGCCCCTGCGCAAAAAAACATCGATCCGTTTGGGCGGTACCTTAAGCCCCTTCAATGCCTGGCTTATTATGCGGGGCCTGGCGACCCTGCCCCTGCGCATGAAGGCCCATGAAGAAAACGCCCTCAAAGTGGCCCGTTACCTGGAGACAAACCGGAAGGTAACAAAGGTGATCTACCCCGGCCTTCCCTCCCATCCTCAGTACGACCTTGCGCGGCGTCAGATGGGGAATTTTTCCGGCATGATAAGCTTTCAGACTGCACGGGGAAAGGAAACCGCGCAAAACCTGGCGGAAAAACTGCGCGTCATCCATTACGCCGTCTCTTTGGGGCATCACCGATCCCTCATCTTCTATCTGCATACAGAAGAACTGCTCGCCACTTCTTTCAAATTTGATACGCGCAAGCAGCTTAATTCCTGGAGAACCTTCGCGGGTGACGGCATATTCCGGCTGTCCATCGGCCTTGAAGACGCCGATGATCTGATTGCGGATCTGGAACAGGCTTTGACATAAATTGCTGTATTCCGGAAGGCGCGGTATTCTGCCGTTGGCATGTGATACCGGGCTTTCCAAAAAGGCGCCTGAGAATCACCGGAGACGCCGAAGATACCACTTTCCTCCTCCAAAGTATTTAAAAAAGTATGTACCCCGGATACCGGTATCCGGGGTATTTTTTTACATAAACTCGCCGATCCTGCGGAATTTGCGGTAGCGGTTTTCCAGGAGTACACCGGTATCCGCCCCGGCAAAGCGTTTTACCGCGCCGGTCAGATATTCCCGCAGGTTCTTCGCCATTGCCGGAATGTCTTCGGCGGCCCCGCCCTCCGGTTCTTCTATGATCTTCTCGCATATTCCAAAGGCCAGAAGATCCTCCGCACAGATTTTCATCAGTTCCGCCGCTTCTTTTTCGCGGGCGGCGTCTTTCCACAGAATAGAGGCGAAACCCCGGGGCGAGATCACCGAGTAGAGGGCGTTCTCCAGCATGGCAAGCTCGTCGCACACACCCAGCGCCAGTGCACCGCCCGAACCGCCCTCACCCAAAACCACGGAAATCACCGGCGTTTCAAGGGTCATAAATTCCATAAGATTCCGGGCAATGGCCTCCCCCTGGCCCCGCTCCTCGGCGCCCACCCCGCAGAAGGCCCCCGGCGTGTCAATGAAACAAAGCACCGGCCGGTGGAATTTCTCCGCCTGCCGCGCCAGGCGCAGGGCCTTGCGGTACCCTTCGGGATGGGGCATGGAGAAGTTGGTCTTTTTCAGTTCCTCAATATCGCGGCCCCGGACCTGGCTTATCAGTGTCACCGGG
>JAIROB010000184.1 GCA_031257695.1 Treponema sp.
GGCGCATGGCTAACCTCCCCGAAAACCAGTTTTCTCATAGGTTTTCTCATAGGTATTGGTCAGCTAAACGCCGGTTTTTCCGGTGGTTTAGTCTAAGTCCTTACCCTGTAAGGACTTAAAAACTGAGCCGCGGCCGATTCGAACGGCCGACCCACGCCTTAAAAGGGCGTTGCTCTACCTGCTGAGCTAGCGGCCCGTGTCTCTCCCCGGCGCCTGCGCAGCAAGCGCTTACGCATAACGCCATATTTTATGACATTTTCTATAGCCTGCTTGAACCGAAACAGCCGAATATGCCATCATTACCCTAGTAATAAAAGCACGATAAGCATGGGGAGGTCAAGCCCCGTCGGGCGGGGGCCGGCAAAAAATCCGCAAAAGGGACAGGCCTCCGGGCAGGACGGAATTTGTTTTTTTGCCCTTTTTGTAGTATAATAATATCATAACGATTGCTGGGAGGAGGTTTCTATGCGCTCATTGGTTACCATTCGGCGGATCAAGGCCGTAACGGCCATTCCCGAGTCGGATTTTCTTGAGACGGTTCATATCATGGGGTGGCAGTGCGTGGTCAAAAAAGGCGAATTCAAGGAGGGGGATTTGGGGGTGTACTTTGAAGTGGACAGCTTCCTTCCCCTGGAGCCTCGCTATGAATTTCTGCGTTCATCTTCGTACCGTGAAAATGACGACAATGGAAAGGGGTTCCGGATCCGTACGGCAAAGATGCGGGGGCAGCTCTCCCAGGGCCTGTTCCTGTCCCTTTCGCAGTTCCCGGAACTGGAAGGTCTTGGCGAGGGCGACGACGTAACGGAAAAACTCGGCGTAAAGAAATGGTATATCCCCGAAACGGCAAGCGCCGGGGGAACCATTATCGGGGACCGGCCCAACGGGATCCCCGCCTCCGACGAGATCCGCATACAGTCGGCCCTTGAATTACTCGACGCCCTCAGGGGGAAACCCTACTATATTACCACTAAAATGGACGGGACATCGGGAATCGTCTACTCCATTGACGGGCGGGTAGGGTGCTGCAGCCGCAACAAGGAGATTAAGGATGAGGCGGATTCCCTGTACTGGTCGCCGGTGTACCGTTACGGCCTGAGGGAAAAGCTCGCACAATACGGCGGCGGCATCGTGCTTACCGGGGAAATATGCGGCCCGGGGATACAGAAGAACCGGCTCCGCCTCTCCGCCCCGGAATGGTACGTGTTCGATATCATGGAATGGGATTCCCGCAGCTATGTTCCCTACGACAGGATGCTGGAGATCTGCGCTTCCCTGGAAGTCCCCGTGGTCCCCCTGGAGGAGCGGGGGGATAGTTTTTCCTACACCCTGGAGGATCTGCTGAAAAAGGCGCAGGGGAAATACCCCAGCGGCGTTGACAAGGAGGGCATTGTGGTGCGGGATATTCTGTCCCCCAAAGCCGTGTCTTTCAAGGTTCTGAACAACGACGTTCTTCTCAAAGAAAAGGGTTAGCGGCGTCCCCCGTGCGCTAAACCGGCCCCGGAGGCAGTGCTTGACACAAAAGCGGGAAGCATTATAGTTTTTAAGCGATGGCGTTATGTGTTTTTTCTCCATCCCAACCTGAGAGCATTGGCTTCAATGCTTTTCCCGCCTCCCGCTTGACCTGCGACGATACTTTTGCCCAAGCTATTTTCCGCGCCGGATAGGTTCCGGTCCTTGTGCCGTTTTTTGGCGCCTCTGCTCTTTTTTTTCATGCCCCCGCTGCTTCATGGGAATGTGCTGGAGGATTCCAGGCGGGCTTTGCTGGAGAATACCCTTAGGGAGCGGAAAATTCCCTTTGAAACCCGGTCCCTCTTTACCGGATTCGGCGGTTTCGGATCCTCCATCCATGTCCTGCTTCCCGCGTCGCCGGCCGCGGGTGAAAAAAAGTCCGGCTCCTTTATCCTGGCGCTGCCCCTTTCCTTTACCGGGGATGACGGGCGGGAGCTTCCCTACGCGTTTGAAGCCGCCCTGGGCTTTATCGACCGGGCCCGCGGCGAGGGACTGCCGATCGACGCCATGGTGGCCTTTCTGGGGGACGAATGGTCGGAACTCCCGGTTGATCGGAACGCCCCGTACCTGGGCCATCAGGCCCCGCATTTGGGCCTGATGGATCTCCTTTCCCGGCTGGAACTTCCCGAGGACGCCGCGATGATCTACCTGGACCTGTACGGAGCAAGGGGGGAACTTGTCATCCACCATGGGGCGCGGCGGACCCTGGCGCCCCTGAATATACTCATGCCCCTGGTTCGGTTCTGCGGCGAGGAAGATATCGCCTATACCCTGGCGGTTAACGCCAACGAGCTCTACAAACTCGGTCTGGCGGACGGGCCTTCGGCGCTGGAATTTGCCCTGGGGCGGGAACTGCCGGCGCTCTGCCTTACCGGAGGGGCCTCCCCCGCGGGTGACCTACAAAACCTGGATGCCCTGTTGTTTGACTACGCCCGTTCCGTCGAGCCCGGGACGGAAAATCCCGACTATCACTATCTGGTTTTTCAAGCCCTCGGAAGGTTTTTCTTTGTGTCCGAATATGCCACGGCGCTCTTGTTTCTCGCCGCGGCCGCTTTGTTTTTTTTCGCGGCCCTCATCTATTCTGTGGCGCTCCGCTACCGCCTGACGGTCCAATGGGAGATCTTTTTAAAGCGATCATGGATACTGCTCCTGTATTGGCTGATGCTCGTGCTGGCGCTGAAAGGCGCGGCGCTGCTATTCCGGGTCGTCTCCCGCGGAACGGATCCGGCGCTCCTTGGGGAAAGCGCCCTGTTGTTCTATGTCGCCGCAGTTTTACAACTAGTGGCGGGGGTTTCGCTTTTCATGGTATTTTCCTTTCTGGGCAATTGTATCCATGTGCCCCAGCGGGAAAATTTTTACGGCAGCTCCGCAGTAATACTTGTCATCGTAGAAATACTCCTTGCCGCATACATCGACATTACCTTTATACCCATGTTTATCTGGGCTTTTGTGTTCACCTTCCTTGCGGCCTGCATCAGAAAACCCGCCCTCATCCGGCTCTGCGTCCTGCTGGCTTTTTTTCAGGGCAGCGCCGCCCTGTCGACGCTTGTCAGGACCGGGAACAGGCGGCTCGGCTTCCTCATATTTTCCGGGAATACGGCGTTCATCCTGTATGTGGCCCTGGTGTCCCTGCCTTTTCTCATCACCCTGAAACGGGGGGCGCTGTTAGCCGCCCGTAGAGCCGGAAAACAAAAAACTCCCGGCGAACTTCGTAAAGAATTAACCAGCCCCAAGGCCCTGATTAAGCGCCTGGCCCCCCGGCTTATCCTGTTTGCCTCCGCCGCGGCGCTGGGGATAGGCGTCTATTTTTTTGCCCGGAACCCGATCGATCCCGCGGGAGGGATGACCGTGGTGAATGAGTCCGACAGCGGGGGCATCCTTGCCATGAGCGTGCTGGATCGCACTTTCCTGGAACGGCGAATCCTGAACATCACCCTGAAGGCGCCCCCGAACCCGCTCCGGTTCAACCTGTTTGTGGAGGGCGTTCAGGGGGGCGAAATACCGCTTATCTACTCCGCGCCCATGCCCTTCCGCTACATAGAGGACCCCTTTTCCCAAGACCGGTCCTTCGTTGAATTCATCCTGGGGGAAGGCCCCCCCAATCCTTTTTCCACAGAAATAGCGCTGCCCATAGACTTTGCCGGATTTCTCCGCGCGGAAGCCCTTTACGTGGAAGGCAAAGATGATTATCAAATCAGAATAATCCGCCGGTATCCCCTGGGGCTCATCGATGTCAATAACCACAGGTCGGGGGAAGCCTCCCCCTCGCTCCAGCCCGCTCTCCGGTCGGTATGTCCACGCCTGAAGGCGTGTCCACACCTCCCTCCGTTTGGTCTTCCGCTACCCCCTCTGCGGGGAGACCCCCGCAACGCCCCCCTTCGCTCTCCCCTGTTGCGGTCCGGCGGGAACACCGCCGGCGGCAAGGGACGGGACAAGCAACATTCAGCAAGCGCTATGGGTAACAGGCAGCAAGTTTTACTGCATCCTCCTGCCCGTTCCCCGCAAATAATCAGTGCGCCCCCTGGACAACCCTGAAATATCGTAGTACAATAAATAGTATCGTGACCTGCTATGTTGTTTGTACAACTTTATTCCCACCAAAAGATCTTCTGTTTTTTCGCATTTTAAAGCGGGATGTTCCGCCAGGAGTATAGTTATGAAATTAAAGTATCGTTTGGTTATTATCGTCATCGCAATTTTGCTGGTGACCGGGGTGTCCCTGTCCGCCATTCTGGTCGGCATTGCATCTTCAACCCAGATGGCCACCGCCCTGGAAAGTCAGGAACGGCTCGCGGCGGAACAGGCCCGGGTTATCCAACTGCGGTACGAAAGCTACCTGCGGATCGCCCAGACCCTGGCGGACGCAATGGCCGATTATGACGGAACCGAACCGGGCAGGCAGCGCAACCGGTTTGATCAGTTTATACAATCGGTGGCGCTTTCCAACGAGCGGGTGGTGGGAATTTTCGCGGTCTTTAAGCCCAATACCATAGACCCGGGAATGGACGCCCTTTTTACCGGAACTCCCGGCAGCACTGAAACCGGCCAATGGGCCCCCTGGTATACCAAGCAGTCCGGGAAGATGGAACACCTGGTCTATAACGACATACCGGGGATGATGGCGTATATAAACGGGCCCGACGCCCGGAAGGACACCATAGGCGATCCCGCTCCCCAGCGCGTGAACGGCAAAGACACCCACATCGCCAAGGTCAGTGTGCCGGTTATTTACCGCGCCACCGGCGAAGTGGTAGGCCGGGTCGGGGTGGATATCAATACCGCCTATACCCAGCCCGTGGTGGACGACACCATAAAGAACCACCCCGATATTACCGCCATAACCGTCTATTCTGACAACGCCACTATCGTGGCCAGTTATGCCCCCGAACAGGTGGGGAAGATCCTCAAAGACGCCCAAACCTCCCTGTTCAGCGCCGCGACTTCCGCTGTCCAGAACGCGGTGATACGGGGGGAAAAATACCGGGTGGCGGAGTATTCGGAGATTCTCAAGGCGGATCTGGAAATGATCGTCTACCCCTTTTACATCGGGGAAACCGGCATAAGCTGGTCCGTGATGCTGGGCACGGCGAGGAGCCTGATCCTGAACGAGGTCAACGAGATGATTTTCTGGTCTGTTATCACCGCGGCGGCGGCGGTTGTTGTCATGTCGATCATCGTCTTTTTTGTCGCCGGGAACATCGCCAAACCTATAGTCAACGTGGCGCTGACCCTCAAGGACATATCCGAAGGCGAAGGGGATCTGACCAAAACAGTGGATATCCACTCAAATGATGAAGTCGGGGATTTAGCGCGGTACTTTAACGATACCCTGGGGAAGATAAAAGCCCTTATTGTTACCATTAAAAACCAGTCCGTTTCCCTCTTTAACATAGGGAACGAGCTGGCCGCCAACATGACCGAAACCGCGGCGGCGATCAACCAGATCACCGCCAACATCCAGAGCATCAAAGGCAGGGTGATCAACCAGAGCGCGTCGGTAACGGAAACCAACGCCACCATGGAACAGATCACCGTCAACATAGACAAACTCAACGAGCACGTGGAACATCAGAGCGCAAGCGTCGCCCAGTCCTCCAGCGCTATTGAGGAGATGCTGGCCAACATTCAGTCCGTTACCCACACCCTCGTGAAGAACAGCGACAATGTGAGGGACCTTATCGAAGCCTCCGAAGCGGGGCGCACGGGGCTCCAGGAAGTGTCCGCGGACATTCAGGAGATAGCCCGGGAATCGGAAGGGCTTTTGGAGATCAACGCGGTGATGGAAAATATCGCGAGCCAAACCAACCTCCTGTCCATGAACGCTGCCATTGAAGCGGCCCACGCCGGGGAGGCGGGGAAGGGCTTCGCGGTGGTGGCCGACGAAATCCGCAAGCTGGCGGAAAATTCCGGGGAGCAGTCCAAGACCATTTCCACGGTCCTCAAAAAGATAAAGGATTCCATCGACACGATAACCAAGTCCACCGACAACGTGCTCAACAAATTTGAGGCCATAGACGGCGGGGTCAGGGTCGTGTCGGATCAGGAGGAAAACATCCGCAACGCCATGGAGGAGCAGAGCGCGGGGAGCAAGCAGATTCTGGAGGCTATCGGGCAGCTCAACGAGGCGACCCAACTGGTCAAGGGCAGCTCCGCCGAGATGCTTGAGGGGAGCAGGCAGGTCATCCAGGAAAGCAAGAATCTGGAGCTGACGACCCAGGAAATCACCAACGGGATGAACGAGATGGCCACCGGGGCGGATCAGATCAACGTGGCGGTAACCCGGGTCAATAACATCAGCGGGGAAAACAAAGAGAGCATCGACGTGCTGGTCCAGGAAGTGGCAAAGTTCAAAGTGGAATAGGGCAAAAACAGGGAGCGGGGATGCGGGCGCGCCTGCTCCCCGCCTGTTAATCCGGCATTTTTAATGTAAAAAGAAATTTGATTTTATATCGCAAAACAATATACTATAAATCAAGCTATAACAAAATCGTAGAGGTGCATTATGAAACTTGGAAATAAGCTCGTCATTATGATTCTTTCCCTTATCCTTTCGGGAACAGGCGTTCTTTTGGGGACTATCTTGTACAGTTCCCGGAAACAGATTACCCTGCTGACCGAGAGCGAGTTGAAGAATATAGCCCGCAATGAGGCCAGCCAGCTTGGATTATGGCTGGAATCCAATTTTTCCATGGCCCGCTCCCTGGCGCAGTCCATGGAAGCCTATGAGAGCGTCCCGGCCGAGGAAAGGCGGTTCTTTTACAACCTCCTGCTTGAACAACTGGCCGGTAAAAACCCGGAACTAACCGCCGCCTGGACATGCTGGGAACCAAATGCCCTGGACGGCCTGGACGACAGGTATGCCAATACTCCGGGGACGGATAGGACGGGCAGGTTTATTTCCTACTGGTCCCGAACCGCGGAGGGAGCCAAACTGAGCGCCATAGACGAATATACAGTCAGCGGCCCCGGCGATTTTTACCTCCTTCCCCTGCAGACCGGAAATGAAACCGTGGTGGAACCTTATTTTTATACCATCAACGGAACCGCCACGCTGATTACCTCCCTGTCGGTCCCGATAAAAAAGAACGGCAGGACCATCGGCGTCGCGGGGGTCGATATTTCGCTGGACAACATTCAGGACAACCTCAAGGCGATCAAGCTCTACGAAGGCGGTATCGTGGCGGTCTATAGCAACGGGGGGATTGTTTCGGGCCATTCTGATTATTCCCGAATAGGAAAAGCCATGAGCGTTACCGAGGCGGATACGGCGGGGGACAGACTGCCGGACTTGATACGCTCCGTACAATCGGGCGCCTCCTTGGCGTTCTCGGCCACCGTCGAGGCGGGCGGCGCTGAAACCCGGTACGATATGTTCTCTACCCCCCTTGCCATAGGAAGAACCGCGACCCCCTGGGCTCTGACGATAGGGATACCCTACGATGTGATCAACGAGCCGGTTTTCAGGATGCTGCGGCTGAGTATCATCATAAGCGCGGCGATGCTCCTGATCGTAGGCGCCGCGGCGTTTGTCATTGCCCGTTCCATCAGCAATCCCCTTAAATACGTGATGAAGATCTTTACCGCCGTCGGGGAAGGGGATTTTACCCGGAAGCTGGATATACATCGCAAAGATGAAATCGGGGATATGGCCGTGGTCTTTAACGGGACCCTGGACAATATCAAAAATCTTGTGACGACCATCAAGAATCAGTCCATCACGCTTTTCGATATAGGGAACGAACTCGCCAGCAACATGACCGAAACTGCCGCCGCGATCAACCAGATCACCGCCAACATCCAGAGCATCAAAGGCAGGGTTATCAACCAGTCCGCTTCGGTGTCCGAAACCAACGCCACCATGGAGCAGATCACCCTCAACATCGACGCGCTGAACGCCCATGTGGACAATCAAAGCGCCAGCGTTTCCCAGTCCTCATCGGCCATTGAGGAGATGATCGCCAATGTCCAGTCCGTCACCCACACCCTGGTACAGAACGCCGTCAACGTTAAAGGGTTGATAGAAGCCTCCGAAGTGGGCCGTTCCGGCCTCCAGGAAGTGGCGGAGGATATCCAGGTTATTTCCCGGGAATCCGAGGGGCTTTCGGAGATCAACGCGGTGATGGAAAACATCGCCAGCCAGACGAATCTTTTGTCCATGAACGCGGCGATTGAGGCGGCCCATGCAGGGGAAGCGGGGAAGGGTTTTGCCGTGGTGGCGGATGAGATCCGTAAACTGGCGGAAAATTCCGGGGAGCAGTCCAAAACCATTTCCGCGGTGCTCACGAAGATCAAGGATTCCATCGACAAAATAACCAAGTCCACCGAAAGCGTGCTCAACAAGTTTGAAGCCATAGACAACGGGGTCAGGACCGTATCGGAGCAGGAAGAAAACATCCGCAACGCCATGGAAGAACAGGGCGAGGGAGGCAAGCAGATTCTGGAGGCCATAGGGCAGTTGAACGATCTGACCCAAAAGGTCAAAAGCGGTTCCGAGGAGATGCTTGAGGGCAGCAAACAGGTCATTCAGGAAAGCAAGAACCTGGAAGCGGCCACCCAGGAGATAAGCAACGGGATTAACGAGATGGCCTCAGGCGCGGATCAGATAAACGTGGCAGTAACCCGGGTGAATACCATCAGCGGTGAAAATAAATCAAGCATCGACGTGCTGGTTAAGGAAGTATCGAATTTCAAAGTGGACTAGGGAGCGTTCCGCATGGCCTGTTCAGAGCCCTGCGGGGTTACCGGCCATGGCAGAACTTGTACTTCTTGCCGCTTCCGCAGGGGCAGGGGTCGTTGCGGCCCACCTTGGGAACCGACCGCACCACCGTTGCCGCTTCCGGTCGGGAACGCGCCGAGGGCCCGGCTTGACGGTCCAGGCCTGCCTGGCGGATCTGAGCGGGGGCGCCGCTGTCTGAGGCAAAGGCGCCGATGCTGCCGTGGCTTGCGGATTGTGCCGCGCCCGAAGTTCTGCGGTCCGTCGTGCGATCTCCCACGGCCATGATGCGGACCAGATGGACCCGGGATGCGATCTCCTCGCGGATACTGTCGAGCATGGTTTCAAAGATCTGGAACCCCTCTATTTTATATTCCGTCAGGGGGTTCTTCTGGGCATAGCCCCGGAGGTACACCGCTTCCCGCAGGCCCTCCATGTTTTCCAGGTGGTCCAGCCACTTCCGGTCTATCATCTGAAGGTACTGCTGACGGATAAACTGGTTTATCCCCGCTTCCCCGACCAGAGTTTCCTTGCCGGTAATATCCTGTTGCAGATCCGGCGCTATCGCCGCGCCGAGGGCTTCCGGGGTCAGGGCTTCTTTGGACGCTCCGTCAATGTGGAGGATGTAGCCGAATTTTTCCTTAAGGTAATCCGCCAGCTCCTTCATCGCCGCCCCCTGGTCATGCCGCTGGGCGGTTTGATACCGTTCCAGGGCGGATTTGACCATGTCGCCGGTGGCTTCGTTTACCCGGTTTCGCAGGTTCGTGTCCCGGAGTATCGCGTCCCGCTGATCGTAGATGAAGGTTCGCTGCTGGTTCAGCACGTCGTCATACTCAAGGAGGTGTTTGCGGATCTCAAAGTTCCGCTCCTCTACCTTTTTCTGGGCCTTTTCGATGCTCTTGTTGAGCCAGGGGTGATAAATCGGCTCACCGGGCTCCATGCCTATCTTGGACATGAGGTTCTTGATGTTGTCCCCGCCGAAGAGCCGCATCAGATCGTCATCCATGGAAATGAAGAACTTCGACATCCCCGGATCCCCCTGCCGGCCGGAACGGCCCCGGAGCTGGTTGTCGATGCGGCGGCTCTCGTGGCGCTCGGTGCCGATCACGTAGAGGCCCCCCAGGGCTTTGACTTCCTCGTAGTCCTTCTTCCAGTTTTCGTATTCCTCCCGGTACACCGCGGCGTACCTTTCCGGCTCCAGGACCGCGGCGTCGGATCCAGCGCGTTTGCGGGCGCGGTGTTCCGGGCTGCCCCCCAGCTTGATGTCCGTGCCCCGGCCCGCCATGTTGGTGGCTATGGTCACCGCGCCCTTGGCCCCCGCTTCGGCGATGATGGCCGCTTCCCGGGCGTGGTTCTTGGCGTTCAACACCTCGTGGCGCACCCCCTGGCGGGTCAGCAGCCCCGAAAGCATCTCCGACTTCTCGATGGACACGGTGCCCACCAGCATGGGCTGGCCCCTCTGGTGCGCCTCGGCAATTTCGTTGCAGAGCGCGGCGAATTTTTCGTTCTCGTTCAGGTACACCACATCGTCTTCGTCTTTGCGGGTTACCGGGAGGTTGGTAGGGATCACCACCACGTCCAGGTTGTAAATTTTGGCGAATTCCACCGCTTCGGTGTCCGCGGTGCCGGTCATACCGGATATTTTTTTATACAACCTAAAGTAATTTTGGAAGGTGATGGTAGCCAGGGTGCGGTTCCGCTGGGCTATTTTGATCCGCTCCTTGGCTTCTATGGCCTGGTGGAGGCCGTCGGAATAGCGGCGGCCGTGGAGTATGCGGCCGGTGAACTCGTCCACAATCTGCACCTGGCCGTCCTGGACCACATAATCCACATCGATATGGAAGAGTTTATGGGCCCGCAGCGCCTGGGTAAAGTAGTGGAGGTATTCAAAGTTTTCCTCGTCCACAATGGAGCCCTTGATCAGGTTCCGCTTCTGGAGCAGCTCCTCAATCTTGGCCATCCCCGGGTTGGAAAAGGAAATGCTTTTATTTTTTTCGTTCAGTTTATAGTCCCCCACAAGCTCCTCGCCCTGGGTTTCGTCGGGATATTCGCCGTTTTCCTTTTTTTTCACCTCCTCCAGGGAGCCCAGGAGCTTGTCCACCTCGGCGTACTTGAAGGTGTCGTCCTCCGCGGCGCCGGAGATGATCAGCGGGGTCCGGGCTTCGTCGATGAGGATGGAGTCGATTTCGTCCACCACGCAAAAATTATGGCCCCGCTGGACTCGGCCCGCCATGTCCCAGTGCATATTGTCCCGGAGGTAGTCAAAGCCGAATTCGTTGTTGGTCCCGTAGGTAATATCGCAGAGGTAGTTCAGCTTCCGCCGCTGGTTGTCCATGTCCGAAAGTATGGTCCCCACGGTGATCCCCAGGTAGTTGAACACCGGCCGCATCCAATCCGCGTCCCGCTGCGCCAGGTAGTCGTTCACCGTGACCACGTGGACCCCCTTGCCCGAAAGAGCGTTGAGGTAGGCCGCGGCGACGCTCATCAGGGTTTTGCCCTCCCCGGTTTTCATTTCCACGATCTTTCCCTGGTGGAGCACGATGGAGCCGAGAACCTGGACATCGTAGGGCCGTTCCCCCAGGTTCCGCCGGGCCGCTTCCCGGGCCAGGGCAAAGGCTTCCGGGAGCAGGGCATCCAGGGACTCGCCGCCGGCGTGCCGTTCCTTGAACAGGGCGGTCATTTTGGGGTATTCCTCTGCGGGCAGAGCCGCTGCCCAGGCTTCTTTTTCGTTTACCGCGTGCAATATGGGCAGCAGCGCCTTTAAATCCCGTTCGTGCTGGGAGCCGAACAGGGCTTTGACCAGTTTATCAAACATACCGGCAGTATAGCGCTTTAGCGGGTCTTTTGCCAATAACGCGCCCCCTGTGGGCCGGACCTTCCCCCGCTCAAACAGGATCGTAACAGGAACCGTATAGAATGCAGCGCCGGGCGGATCATTGAAAGGCCGGGGATCATTCAGATATTCCTGTTTCTTCATCCAAAATACGGGTAAGTTTTTTCAGATAGAACATACCGACCGAACTCGGATTGGCCTCAAGATAGTTATTGAGTTTTTCCTGTACCGTCCCGTTTGCTTCCGCTCCAGGCCCCTTTGCCGCGAGGAAATGGAGTATTTCACTCCGGCGGCGGTAATCTTCCCTCCAATCACGAGTGCCTGTGACATCTATTTGTATAAAGAACTGAAAGCACAACAATGAGCCGGCCAGGATACATAAGGATCTGGTTATTTTGCCTGGCTTCATACAGTCTAGGCCCTCAGCCACGACAAAAACGATTACCGGATAAAAGGGGAGCATTTCCCTTGACAGGGGATATCCGCGACCTAGTAAAATATTGCTGATTAAGGAGACGCTGATAAAAATGATGTATATCCATCCGTAATCGTTTTTTCCCTTTGTTTTTATCAACAAATAGGTCAAGATACCTATAAAGACGACAAACAGGGTTATCGTCAAGAAAGAAATTGACATTGAAAAAGAACTAAAAACCGCTGTAACAATACTGTCAAAAAAACTCCGGGTTACCGCTATGGGCTTTCCGGGCATAGTTGGCCTGCTTACAAAAACAAGATAGAGGGCAACAAAAAAAATACCAGGAAATAGGGCAGATTTGACAGCCTGATAAGGTTTTTACGATATTTGACCATAATAACCATCAATATGCAAAAAACGGTATACAGGGCGATTCCGTTAGCCAGGACACCGAGGCTGCACCAAATCATAAAACAGCGGAAAAGATGTTTATTGGCAACCTCATCCTTCCATTTGTCAAAAACACACAATGCCGCAGCCATACAAGCGGCGGCCATGCCGTAACCCCGCGCAAGACCGGAAAACTCATTAAGGTAATAATTTGCTATAAACAGGATAAAAACCAGACAGGGATGTTTTTTTTCTTTCGCAGTACGGTAGGCAAAAAAAATATAGATGCCATAAAAAACCAGGCT
>JAIROB010000211.1 GCA_031257695.1 Treponema sp.
CAGCAGGGAATTCCAGAGTCGCACGGCCAGGCTTCCCCGGCCCGGTCCCCCTTCGTGATCCTGGGGTGCGCTTCCGTGCCACAGGGTGCATGGACTTCCCGGCTGATTCGCGGCATGGCGGGGTAAAATGGTCGCCCCCATGCTGATTCATCGGGGGCACTTTTCTGCTTGGGTTCGGGTTGGAATTGTTGCCAAAATTCGCGGCATGATGGGGTATTATGCCGCGCCTGTTGAGCAGGCACAGGGAGGATCCGTGGAAAGGAGGGTGGCGGAGGGGGAGGTCTGGCCGAACGACTCTGGAATTCCCCGCCGGAGCAGACCCGCGCAGCGGGGCTGCGGAGGCGGACTCTACAGGCAAGTGAGCGCCGGGCATACCCCGCCGCCACCCGTTTTACCCGTGTCAGGAACAGTCTCCCTGGACAAGCCATCGGGTGGCGGAGGGACTCATGCCATGGCAGGTTCGGCCTGCGTCCGGCCCCGGCTTTTGTCCGGGCCGAAATCCCCCAGGTAACGCCGGACCGCTTCTCCCAGGCCGGAGTAGATCCGGCGGCGTTTTTCATCGTCATGCTCCAGCAGGGTAAACCGGAAGCCCGGCAGATCGCTGGCAAAGCCCGAAAGGGGAACCACGCAGATGCCGGTGGAAGCCAACAGCCAGTACACAAAGCGTTTGTCCGGCGCCACCCTGGCCGTCTGTTCCCGGATATAGTCGGCCAGGGACCCGTCCGAAACCGGGAGGGAGCGGGGGACAGGCTCGTCCAGAACGCCGGGATCAAACACCGCGGTCGCGTAGAGCGCTCCCCGGGGTTTTTTGAGGGAGATGCCCCGGATACCCTGAAACGCCTGCCAGGCCTCCCCGGCGCGGCGCTCGAACACCGCCGCCCGGCGCTTCAGGTGGTCCTGGTAGCGGCTGTCCCCCATGATGGCGGGGATGCAGAGCTGGGGCAGGCTGGTGGAGCAGACCTCAAGCCGCTTGGCATCCACCAGGCTCCGCACATACGCGTCGAAGCGCCGGTCCGAGTGGCGGTTGTACACCTCAATCCAGCCGCAGCGGGCGCCGGGCCAGGGCACTTCCTTGGACAGGGAGCGCAACGCCAGGCCTGGAACGCCGTCGATGACCTGGGAGAGGGCCGCGGTGGTGGCGCCCCCGTACACGATATTGGCGTAGGTTTCATCGCAGACTATGAAAAGACCGTAGGTCTTGGCGATGCGGACAAATTCCTGCAAAATTTCCACGGGATACACCGCGCCGGTGGGATTGTCGGGGTTGATCAGCAGCAGCCCCGCGACGGAATCGTTGTACCTGACCTTGAGCTCCACATCGTCCATGTCGGGCATCCAGTCCCGGTCAGGGTCCAGCCTGTAGGTCAGGTGCTCATACCCCGAATGGGCGGCCTCCGCGGAGGAAAGGGTGGAATAGGCCGGGGAGGGCCCCAGGATCCGGGCTTCCCGGCGGAGGAAGCCGAAAACCTTGCCCACCGCGTCGCCCAGGCCGTTAAAGAAGAGGATATCCCCCGCGTCGGTCTTCGCCGGATCGACAAGCTCCCCCTGACGCTCCACCGGGGGCCGCCGGTTCACCTGGGCGGATAAAAATTCCCTGGCTTCCAGGGCGCCCTCGGTTTCCGAATAGGCGAAGGACAGATCCTCCGCCACCTTTTCCCGCACAATATCCTTGATCCACCGGGCAACAGGCTCGCCCTTCTTCACCGGGTCGCCGATATTCTCCCATTGGACCGCGATATTCCACCGGCTCAAACTCCGGGCAAACGCGACGATTTCACGGATTTCATACTTCAACTGCCCCGCTCCGGGGTGAACAATATCCCGTCTCACCTTTGCACTCCTCTTTGGAACCTCGGTTCCCGTTATTCGGCCTGTCCCGCTGAGGAGCACGATCTTTTTATCTGCCCCTGGGGGCAAAAAAAAGCCGTCATCCCCACCGGAGGATCACGGCCCGACTTTCTCTGACGAAGGGCTAACCGCGATCCCCCAGGGTAGCGGCTGCCGCTGCGCGCGTGAACACACACTGTCGACACAAGCTGTTCTTCATGGCAATCAGTATGATCGAAGCGGGAAAAAATGTCAATATGTCGCGTGTCAAGTGTCGTTAACAAGCGATAAGATCACCCCCTGAACTAACGAGGGAAAAGATCACCCCCCTCGGCTATACCAGGAGGTTGAAGTACACGATGAAGACAAAAGAGCTGGCCCGGCTGACGGTTATTAAGGGGGCTATAGACGGTGTGTACACGGCAAAGCAGGCGGCGAGGAAACTGGGCATTGGCACACGGCGGGTAAAGTCCCTGAAGCGGGCAGTGAGGGAGGAAGGCGACGGGGCAGTCATTCACGGGAACGCCGGGCGGCATCCGGCCAACGCCACAGCCTGCGCTCTCCGGGAAAAGATTGTCGCCTTGAAAAACAGCGCTGCCTACAGCAAAGCCAACTTTACCCACTTCAGGGAACTGCTGGAGGAGCGCGAGCAGATAAAAATCGGCTATACGAGCCTGTCGTGTATGCTTAAAGGGGCTGGTGTCAGTTCCCCCAAAA
Source organism: Treponema sp. (assembly GCA_031257695.1). The sequence goes on from JAIROB010000211.1 coordinate 2,545, forward strand.
CCCGCCGGAGCGCGGGCGCAAGACGGACGATGCGGGAACGCCGGGCAAAGTTCGGGGAACTCGTTCAAACTGACGCCTCGCCGTTTGACTGGCTTGGGCGTGGCGTTCCCTATGCCCTGCACGGATTTCAGGATGACGCGACCGGGGATGTTCTGGGGCTGTATTTTTGCGAACACGAGTGTCTCCAGGGGTATTTTGAGGCGTTTCGGGCCGTGTTACAGGGCTATGGAGCGCCCGAGGCCCTGTATGCCGACAGAATAGGGATATATTTTGTCAACGCCAAGAAACCGGAACACTGGACGCTTGAGGAACAACTGGCGGGGAAAACGCTGGACAAGACCCAATTCGGCCATATAGCGGAAACCCTGGGCTGCGAATTGATGCCCGCGGGAAGCCCGCAGGCCAAAGGGCGTATTGAACGCCTCTGGGAGACTTTGCAAAGCCGCCTGCCCGTCTGGTTCGTTATAAACGGCATCGCCACTGTTGAGCAGGCCAACGCCGCCCTTCCGCGTTTCATCAAGGAATTCAATCAAAAATTTCACCGGGAGCCGTCCTGTCGGACTGAAACTGCCTTCGCTCCCGTGCCGGCGGACTTTGACCTTGACACCCTGCTTGCCGCCAAATACAACCGGAAAACGGATAACTGCGGCTGCTTTTCCTTTCACAATTACATTTTCCAGATTGACAGCCCCAGTCCTCCGGCGAAGAAAACTGTCGTGTTCCTGTTCAGTGAAAAAATCGGTTTTAAGGTGTATTACGATAAAAAGTATTACGGGGTGAAATTCCCGGAGTTCCTGAATAAAGACAGGAAATCACACCTGCCTCAGGTAACCAGGCGGCTCATTCACGATTCTTTTTTCACCAGCGTGAAAACCCCGGAACTTGCGGGTAACGAGGCTGGAGGGTGATCATTTCCCCCGTGAATTAGAGCCCTGGAGGGGTGATCTAATCGCCCGTTATTGACAGGTTTATGCGGGGTCATAACCCAGGCTACGCGGGTTTATATCAGGGAATTCAGAATTCAGATTAACAACTAACCACAGCGGGCCTTTGGCACGAAACCACGGGGGTGTCCACAAAGTGCGGGGGAGCGGCCGGGACTGGGACTGTTCCGTTTCGAGGATCCTCCCGCTTATTCGGCGTTTAGATAACCAATAACCGCCGTCAACGGCAGTTCCAGGGCCTCGGCTATCTCCACAGGGACCATACCGTGTTTTTGCAGCCTCTTTACCACATCTTTCCGGCCCTTCTCCAGCCCTTCTTCCCGGCCTTTCGCTTCCCACTTCGCTGTAAATCCATAGCTCTCCAGTACCTTCTCTAACGACTTCGCCATCCCTTCTATCTCCTTCATCTTCTCACCATTCGCCTGTAATAC
>JAIROB010000240.1 GCA_031257695.1 Treponema sp.
TTTACCATATGCAGGCGGCATTACGGTATGCCGTGCATCGCTCATGGCATGATTTCCTGGTTTTTGTCCGGGGTGAGGATGCCGAAGGAGTTCCGGATGGTTAAACTGAGAATTGCTGCCAGGGCGCGCTTTACCCTGGCGCGATTCCTATTTCCGTGTTATCATATAAGGATAAACGGGCCGGTTTCAAAACCCCGGTTGTTTTGAACCGGCTCCCGGTAAAGGCGGTCGAATACGAGCGTTTTTCCCTTGCATGAGAGCTTGCTGTTTTGAAACTGATGTTTTAAGACAGCCGCACATACCATCGGATTCTCCAGGAGGCGCCACTTGTCGAAAGGATTAACCCAACGGGCCCACCGCATATTGACCATAGACGCTCAGGAAGTGGCACGGCAATTTAACTCGGATCAGCTCCTGCCGGAGCACGTGATCATTGCCCTGCTGAAGGACGGGGGGGGCATAGCCTGTAAATCCCTGATGTACCTGCGGATAGATCTGCTGGAATTCCGGCATAGCCTGGAAAGTGAGATTACCCGTATGTCCGGGGTGCTGATATTTGGGGATGTGCCCCCCTCCAAACGCACCAGGATCATGCTGGAAAACGCCGCGGAAGAAACCCGGACCCTGGGAAACGACTATATCGGCACGGAACACCTCCTCTTCGCGGCCATGCGGGAACAGGATTCTCCGGTGCGGCTGTTTTTGAACCAACGGGCGGTGGATACGGATATGCTGCGGGTTATCGTACAGACCACCTTTAACCACGGCAATAGCCCCGCCCATGAAAACGAATTCCCCCCCGGACCAGGGGGCTTCGGAGGAGGAGGCGATCCCTATCAGCCTAATTTCATCCATCCCTACGCTAGAAACGAAGGGCGAGCCTCCCACCGGGCAAAACCGGCCTCCTACCCTACCCTTAGCGCTACTCCTACCCTGGACGAATACTCCAAGGACCTTACCACCATGGCGAAGCAGGGCAAACTGGACCCGGTGGTGGATCGCAGAAAGGAGATTGGCCGGACGGTGCGTATCCTTGCCCGGCGGACCAAGAACAACCCCGTCCTGGTGGGAGAGCCCGGGGTGGGCAAAACCGCCATCGTGGAGGGACTGGCCCAGCTTTTTTCCCAGGAGGGCGTTCCCGATCTCTTGGCGGGGAAGCGCATCCTTTCCTTGGATCTGGGGTCGGTGGTGGCGGGAACCAAATACCGGGGCGAATTTGAAGAACGGCTGAAAAAAATTATGAAGGAGATCTCCGCCGCAAAAAACGTGATCCTCTTCATCGACGAGATACACACCATCATCGGCGCTGGGGGCGCGGAGGGCACCATCGACGCGTCAAATATGCTCAAACCCGCGCTTTCCCGGGGGGATATACAATGCATAGGCGCCACCACCCTGGGGGAATACCGGAAATACTTTGAAAAAGACGCCGCGCTGGAGCGCCGTTTCCAGGCGGTGCAGGTTGACGAGCCGGGACTGGAGGACACCCTGCGGATCCTCCAGGGGATACAGAAAAAATACGAGGACCATCACCGGGTAAACTACACTGCGGATGCTGTGTCCGCGGCGGCGCGGCTGGCCCAGCGCTATATCACGGGGCGGTTCATGCCGGACAAGGCCATCGATATGCTGGACGAGGCCGGGGCCATGCGGAAACTGGAGGGGGGGAACAGCCTCCCGGAAGTGACGGATATTGAAACGGAAATTCTGCAGCTCACCGAGGAAAAGAACGCCCTGGTCTCGGTGCAGGACTACGAGCGGGCAGCGGGGATACGGGACCGAGTGCGGAGTCTCAGGCTGCGGCTGGAGTCGATTCGCGACGCCTGGGAACACTCCTCCGGGGAGGAGCGCCTGGTGGTAGACGAAGTGGATATACGGCGGGTGGTGGCGGAGGCCACGGGCATTCCCATCACCCGGCTGGAAGAACAGGAATCCCGGCGGCTCCTCAAGATCGAGGAGGAACTGCACCGGGAAGTGGTGGGTCAGGACGAGGCGGTGCGGCGGATCTCCTCCGCCATACGGCGATCCCGGGCGGGAATTTCCTCCCCCAAACGGCCCCTGGGCTCCTTCATATTCCTTGGCCCCACCGGGGTCGGGAAAACCCTGTTGGCCAAACGGCTTTCGGAATACCTCTTCGGCAACGAAGATTCCCTGGTCCGCATCGATATGTCGGATTACATGGAAAAACACAACGCTTCCCGGCTGGTGGGAGCGCCCCCCGGCTATGTGGGGTACGAAGAAGGGGGCGTCCTTACCGAGCGGATACGGCGGAACCCCTACCGGGTGGTGCTTTTTGACGAGATTGAAAAGGCCCACCACGATGTGTTCAACCTCCTCCTGCAGGTGCTGGAGGAGGGGGAGCTGAAGGATAACCTGGGCCACACGGTGAATTTCCGCAACACGGTGATCATCATGACCAGCAACGCCGGGGTACGGGAAATTTCCCGGGACTCCCGGCTGGGCTTTTCCCCGGAGACGGGGATCATGGGCCTGACGGAAATACAGGGCGCGGCCATGGCGGAACTGCGCCGGCTTTTTAACCCGGAGTTTATCAACCGGGTGGACGACGTGGTGGTGTTTCACGCGCTGGACGAACAACAGGTGGAGGCTATTCTGGATCTGCAGGTGGAGGAGCTTTCCCGGCGGCTTGCCGAACAGGGCTATACCATCGAAGTGCTGCCCGCGGCCCGCAAAATCCTCATCGAAAAAGGCTGGGACCCCAAATACGGGGGACGGCCCATGCGCCGCGCCATTCAGAAGGAGCTGGAGGATCCGCTTTCAACGATACTGCTGGACGGAAGCTGCCCCCCGGGCGCGGTGTTTGTCGCCGACGCTCAGGACGGGAACATCACGGTGCGGCCCGCGCCCAAACCCGCCGGGCAGCCGGCAAGCGAAAGCGTTCAGCCAGTGACGTTGTAGGGGCCGCCGCCGGTTCATGGCGTAATTTTAACAACCACACCCACAGGAAGTGTAAGATAATAACATTGACAAATAATTGAATCCATGATACAATTGCGATATGGATTTGGGAATAAAAGAACTGATAGACACAATGTTGCCAATATTAAACGAACGACAGCGC
>JAIROB010000020.1 GCA_031257695.1 Treponema sp.
CCATGCCGGCTAAAGTTACCGTAGAAACCTTTCTGGATCAGGATCTGCTGCGCCAGGTTGAAGCCCTCTGTACCCAGGAGGATCCCCCCGGCTGTCAGGCGGCCTGCCCCATGCACCTCGATGTCAGGACCTTTGTCTCCCTGATCCGGGAAGGCCGGACAGGCGAAGCGTGGAAACTCTACGCAAAGGGGATTCCCCTCGCGCCTCTGGCGGCCTGCGCCTGCGACGCCCCCTGCCGGACGGCTTGCAAAAGGGCCGAATTGGGCGGCGCCGTGGAGACGGGCCTGCTTGAACAATTCGCCGCCCGTACCGCGGGCGTTCCCTCGGAGCCGCCCTTTCTGCTTCCCAAAAAAAACCAAAAAGCCGCCGTCATCGGCGGCGGAGCGCGGGGGCTTGCCGCGGCGAACAACCTCGCCAGAAAGGGCTACAAGGTAACCATTATCGAAGCCTCCTCCCGGCTTGGCGGCCGGCTTTTGTCCCGGGGAGCAGATCCCCGGGCAGGAGCCCTGATCCAAAAAGCCCTGGAAGGGGAAATCCGGACCCTTCTTAAAATGCCCGTTACCGTCGAGTACGGCCGTTCCATAACGCTTGACAGCCCGGACGGCCCGGCTTCCCTGTTTGGCGAGGGTTACGACGCGGTATACGCGGCCTGCTCCTCCCCCCTGGACAAACTCGCGGACGGCGCGACCCTGCTGACACCCCGGCCCGGACTCCTCGCGGGAAGACGTTCCGGCCGTCTAAAAGAAGGCGATTCGGTCATCTACGATATTTTTGACGGGGTAAGCGCCGCCATCACCATGGACCGCCTGTTTCAGGGCGTCTCCGTAGACGCCGGCCGGGAACGGGAGGGAAGTTCCAAAAGCCGGCTTTTTACCAGGCTCGATTCGGTAGTTCCATCCGGACCGGTAACTCCGAAAAACGGCGGGTATGAGCGGGAAGAAGCCGCCATAGAAGCTTCCCGCTGCCTTCAGTGTGAATGTAACGAGTGCGTAAAAAAATGCGCCTTTATGCAAAAATACAAATCCAACCCCCGGCGTTATATCAGGATGGTGTACAACAACCTGTCCATAGCGATGGGCAACCACGACGCCAACGGCATGATCAACGAGTGCGCCCTCTGTTCCCAGTGCGGCGCCATCTGTCCCAACGGCCTCAATCTGGCGGATGTATTCCTCGCCGCCCGCCGTCACATGGTAAAGTCGGGCAAGATGCCCCCCTCGGCCCACGAATTCGCCCTGCTGGACATGCGCTACAGCCTGTCCTCTTCGTTTTTTCTCTGCCGTTCCCAGCCGGGCTTTGAAATGCCGGAATCCCTGTTCTTCCCGGGCTGCCAGCTTCCGGCTTCGGAACCGGGACTGGTCAAAAGGATATACGCCGATCTTATGGCCAGGCTTCCCGGCGGAGTCGGAATTTTTTTGGGATGCTGCGGGATCATGGCCCACTGGGCCGGAGACACGGCGGCTTTTGAGGAGGCAAAGGCGCGGCTGCGCTCCTCCTGGGAACAGCTTGGAAAACCCAGACTCATCGCCGCCTGTCCCACCTGCGCCTCGACCCTCCGTGACCTTGCGGGGATCGAGACGGCGGATATATTCGGGGTACTGGACGAAACCGGAATCCCCGGGAAGGCGGGCGGGACCGGCTCTGAATCCATGGTGCTGCACCATGCCTGCGGGGCGCGCGGGGACAGCCGGATCAAAAACCATGTACGGAATCTGGCCGCTTCGCTTGGGATAAAACTCCGGGAAGGCGTCCCGGACAAACAGGACCCCTGCTGCGGGTACGGCGGCTTAACCGTCTTTGTAAACGCGGACACCGCTTCGGCATTGACGGATTGCGCCCTGGGACAGCTTGCCCCGGAACAAACTGTCCCGAAACAGCTTGACAGGGATGCCCCCCTGTTGACTTACTGTATCAATTGCCGGGATAGGTTCCGCTCCAAAGGACGGGACACACGGCATCTTTTGGAGCTGCTCTACCCCGCTTCCCCCCCCGGGACAGTCTCCAATTCGCCGTGGAAAAGCCCCACCTGGTCGCAGCGGCAGGACAACCGCGCCGGTCTCAGGCGCGGTTTATTAAAGGAACTGTGGGGAGAGGAAACGGAGGAAGGTGAAACCGTGGAACTAATACTGGATGGGGAACTGGAACAGAAGATCGAGAGGACCCACATACTGAAAAGCGACATCGCCGCCGTAATTGCCCGGGCCGAGGCGGAACAGGCAAAATTCCGGAACCCCCGGAACGGGCATTTTATCGCGAGCGGCAGGCCGGCCAATGTAAGCTTTTGGGTCGAATACAGCCCGGAAGGCGGCGGATTCCGCGTACACAACGCCTACTGCCACCGTATGACCGCCGTTGTTACCGCTTAGGATGAGGCGCTTCGTTTATGGAAAAGTACGATACCGGCCTGGAACACACCGAGGAACTAATCTGCGCCAAATGCGGTGTTCCGCTGGCTTCCCTGCCGGTCACCCTGAGTTACCTCACTTCCTCTTTCCCGGTTGAACTGCCCGGTTGTCCCCGCTGCGGGATGGTTTATATACCCGAGGAACTTGCGGTGGGGCGTATGCTCCACGTGGAAAAAAATTTGGAGGACAAATAAAATTGTCCCGTCCAGCATACTCCCGCAAAATACGCGGGAACAGGAGGCAGTATGTCGGCGCTCGGTGATAAAATAATGGAAGAACTGTTCCGGGGTCATTATTGCAGCCAGGTAATGATGCTGTTGTCCATGAAACTACGGGGTATAGACGATCCCTTCACGATAAGGGCATTGGGCGCCTTGGCCAACGGCATGTTTTCCCGGAGGACCTGCGGCACCCTCACCGGGGCGGCTTGCACCCTGTCAAGTTACTTCGCCCGTCACAGCGGGGAGGCCGAACCAACCGGTTACAGAGAGCCGGTAAGGGAATTTGTGGAATGGTTCGAACAGGAAAACGGCAGCATTGAATGCCGGGACCTGATTGGCGATGACCGCGCGAAAATGATGGAATTCTGCCCCGGCCTTATGGAAAGGTCCTTTGAAAAGCTCGTTGAGATACTCGAAAGCCACGGCATCGATCCGGCGGGCAGCGATTAAGAGGGGGGGGCCGGTTACCAAAGGGCGGACGCCATATTATAAGGCCGCCGTGGCCCCCCCTGCGCCGGAGCCTCCTTGCGCCGGTTCCCGGGCGGCGCTGCGGGGTCTCCGGCTACCCCCCCGCAAAGCGCCTGCGGCGCGGTTCGGGCGGGATCAGCGCCAAAGAGGATAAACTATGAAAAACCCACAGACCGTTACCCCCCGCATTGAGCGGGACGGACCGCCGCTGGGAAAGACCCGCAGCCTCTGCCCCATTTGCCTTGAGCCTGTTGACGCCCTGTATCAGGACCGGGAAGACACCGTATGGCTGGTAAAAAACTGTCCCGAACACGGGGAATTCGCGGTTCCCCTTTGGGAGGGCGCTTCGGGTTTTCTGGAATGGCGGGCTTCCCAAAACCCGGCCCAGCGGCCGAAAAATCCCCAACGCCGGTCAAACCGGGGCTGCCCCTACGACTGCGGCCTGTGTGAAAACCACCTCCAGGCGACCTGCTGCGTCCTTTTGGAACTTACCGGCCGCTGCGATCTGGGCTGTCCGGTATGTTTCGCGTCCGCGGGACAGGCCGCTTCCGCCGATCCTTCCCTTGAAACCGTCGCCTTCTGGTACGCCCGGCTGATGGAACAGGGGGGACCCTTCAACATCCAGCTTTCCGGGGGCGAGCCCACGCTCCGGGACGATCTCCCCCAAATTATCAGAATGGGGAAGGACAGGGGATTCACCTTCTTTCAACTAAACACCAACGGGCTTCGTATCGCCCGGGATAAGGAGTACCTCCGTAAATTGGCGGAGGCCGGGCTCAATACGGTGTTTCTGCAATTCGACTCCCTGGATGGGGATCACTGCGCCGCGCTCCGGGGCCGCGATCTTGTGGCGGAGAAGATCCGCGCGGTGGAAAACTGCGCGGAAGCCGGCGTAGGGGTGGTACTGACCCCCACAATCAGGCGGGGCGTCAACGACGGGG
>JAIROB010000038.1 GCA_031257695.1 Treponema sp.
TCCCTTTGCTTGCCTTCTCCCCTGTTTCCCGGTATAGTAATTACATGAGCCTGATGCTTCCCAAAGTTGACATTGCTTTCAAGCTCCTCTTCGGCGATGAGCGGAGTAAGAACATCCTCACGGATTTTTTGAAAGCCGCCCTCCCCGAGCTGGAGGAGGAGGAATTCGAAGAATTGACCATTGTGGATCCCCACCTCAAGCGGGAATTTATCGACGACAAACTGGAGGTGCTGGATGTCAAGGTGCGCACGGCCCGGGGAAAACCCATCGACATCGACATACAGATCTCCGCCATACCGGAGATGCGGGCCCGGATCACCTATTATCTGGCCAACATGATCACGGAGCAAATCGGCCGGGGCGGGCATTACAGCGATCTGAAGCGGGCGATTTCCATCGTGATCACGGACTACGACTTTGTTCCGGAAACGGTGCGGTGCCACACGACCTACCGGATGCTGGAAACGGAGGAACACTTTCCTTTCAACGACCTGATGGAAATACACGCTTTGAATCTGGAGCGGCTGCCTGAGGAGGGGGAGGGGAAGCTTTTGGACTGGCTGCGGTTTTTGAATGCGGAAACGGAGGAGGAATTCAGGATGTTGGCAGAAAAGAACCCCCTGATAGGGGAAGCGTATTGCAAGCTGCAGGCGATGAGCAAGGACGAAGCGAACCGGATGCTCTACGAAGCCCGTTTGAAAGCGCAGCGGGATGAATATTCCCGAATGCAGGGCGCCCTCCAGGAAGGACGGCAGGAAGGACGGCAGGAAGGACGGAAAGAAGTCGCTCGAACTCTGAAAGTCCTCGGGGATCCTGTCGAGAAAATAGCCAGGGCGACCGGGCTCTCCGCGGATGAAATTGCAGCGTTGTGAGCGCGGGACCATAGGCAACAACCGGGGGCAATGGATAAAAAACTGTCGCCCGCTTCCCTGGTCATGCTTCATCCGGCGATACCTCCCATAGTTTTTGCAAAAAGGAATAAACGGTATGGGCAATAACCGTTGAAAGGGGTTTTCCGGTTGACCGCTTTAACGAGTGGAAATACGCCCTCATTTCCAGGCTGCCGCTGACCGCCTGGCGGCTCCAGCCGGTGGTCCCATTGTCGACGCGGTATTGTTCTTCCGGAATTTCAGCCGGCAGGGCATCCGGAATGGCGGAAAAATAGCACTGTGAAGCCCGGATGACAGTTTCCCGGTATACCGGGAGCCTGGTTTTTTCAGTTTCCTGCAAGAGCCCAGCTACCGGCCGGGTAAGGACCGTATTGTACGTATAGGCATGGCGCTCGCTGACAAAGGTCCGGGACAGCTTTTCCAGGGGCAGGGCGACCGTGCCGGAATGAAACAGCAGCGAGGCAAGGATAAGGCGGAATATGTCCCCGCAGCAGATATTGTGTTCGTTCTGGACCCGGCATATCCGATCCCAACAGCTCCGTTTAATTAAGAGGGTAATGTCCGTTCTTTTCTTGTTGAATACGGTAGATAAAAAATTCTGATACTCCCGTATACCGGACACATAGACGGCAAGGGAGTCAAAGGAATCCATTTTATCCATACAGAGATCGACCAGGTAGCGGGCCTTGCAGTCGAAGTTTCCGTTCGGTTCAAAATATACTCCCATCGTCTCAAACAATATTTCAGGCAGGGTGACGGTACAGAAAATATCAGCCATTGTTCCCCTTCTTTGAAAAAAACCTGCCAGTGAAAGGAACAACCAAGGGCGGTATTTTGCGATCCGTCGTGGTGGGTGGGTGGGTGGGGGGTGGGGGGGCAATTTTGCGTGTTTTCATCACAACTCCCTTGTCATGGCGTTAAAAAAACAAAAAGCCCGGTACTTTGTCCCGCAAAACGGGTAAAAGTATCGGGCTTCATGCTTTCTATAAGTGAAATTCACATCCACAGTGTATAGTTGCTGCTCCAAAAATTCAGTTTTGGAACAGGCTTTACTGTTATCTTTGATTTTATGCTAAAACCTTGGGAAGCTGCACAAACCCGGGAATTCATCCCCGGAACCAAAATGGTTCTCCATTTCGATATTTTTTTCTTTATATCACCTCCCAAAATTTTTGTCAAGAATAATTGCGCTTGCTCCAGCAATTCCTACTTGATCGCCGGCCAAAAAGAGACCCTTGGGACTTTGAATTCGGAATTGCCGGGCTTGTTCCCCTTTGCTTGCCTTCTCCCCCGTTTCCCGGTATAGTAGTTACATGAGCCTGATGCTTCCCAAAGTTGACATTGCCTTCAAGCTCCTCTTCGGCGACGAGCGGAGCAAGAACATCCTCACGGATTTCCTGAAAGCCGCTCTCCCCGAACTGGAGGAGGAGGAATTCGAGGAATTGACCATTGTGGACCCCCACCTCAAACGGGAATTCATCGACGACAAACTGGAGGTACTGGATGTCAAGGTGCGCACGGCCCGGGGAAAACCCGTCGACATAGACATACAGATCTCCGCCATACCGGAGATGCGGTCCCGGATCACCTATTATCTGGCCAACATGATCACGGAGCAGATCGGCCGGGGCGGGCATTACAGTGAGCTGAAGCGGGCGATTTCCATCGTGATCACGGACTACGATTTTATTCCGGAAACGGTGCGGTGCCACACGACCTACCGGATGTTGGAAACGGAGGAACACTTTCCCTTCAACGACCTGATGGAAATACACGCTTTGAATCTGGAGCGGCTGCCTGAGGAGGGAGAGGGGAAACTTTTGGACTGGCTGCGTTTTTTAAATGCGGAAACGGAGGAGGAATTCAGGATGTTGGCGGAGAAGAACCCCCTGATAGGGGAAGCGTATTGTAAGCTGCAGGCGATGAGCGAGAACGAAGCGAACCGGATGCTCTACGAAGCCCGTTTGAAAGCGCAGCGGGATGAATATTCCCGGATGCAGGGCGCCCTCCAGGAAGGACGGCAGGAAGGACGGAAAGAAGGACGGAAAGAAGGACGGAAAGAAGTCGCTCGAACTCTGAAAGTCCTCGGGGATCCTGTCGAGAAAATAGCCAGGGCGACCGGGCTCTCCGCGGATGAAATTGCCGCGTTGTGAGCGCGGGACCATAGGCAACAACCGGGGTCCGCGTCGCGGGCGATGCTCCGGAAGCCTACTCGCTCAGGCCGGGCCTCCCCGCCATCTTGCGCTGCAACTCCGCCGCCCTGTCGGGGGGCATGAGTGACAGCCAGTAGGACACGATGGAAGCGGCCCCCTCAGCCTGGGCAATCTCCTCGGTTTTCCGAAGCACGTCGATAGCATCCTGATCGTTCATCCTGTTGATAATTTCCACCGCGTTCGCCGGGGGCATACCGTTCAGGTAACGGGCGTTCTGCTCAACGTTCCTTGCTCTAATGTCGGCGTCTTCTATGCTCTGATTTAAGGAATTCTCCCGTTCATCCAGGGCTTTTTCCCGTTCCTCCAGATCCTGGGCCATCTGCTCTATCCGGTTCTCCCGGACATCCAGTTCCTGCTCCCTCTGCTCCATTTCAAATTCCCGCAGATCCAGGGCTTCCAGCCGCACGGCCAGCCGTTCCGCGTCCAGGAAAAGGGGCTCGTCCTCGGCAGCCGCGGGCTGGGATCGGGGCTGCAGGCCGATAAGCCGGTACGCCGGCGCCAGGATCGTCTTCGCGTCGATAACATTGAGATAATCAAACCACACCAGGCCGCCCCCCGCCAAAATGACGATGAGCAGCAACAGGAGCAAAACCCTGCCTATAATTCTCCCCACTCCGGCCTCCTCTCCTTACCCTGCCGCGTCCGGGTCATATAGCGCGGCGCCGCGGCAAACCCTCTCATGGGCGGACACCTTTGTGTCCCCGTCAGCCATAGTATAACAGATAACAGGCGGCAGATAACAGGGAGCAGATAATTGCCTTTTGCTGCCTGCTCCTCGTTACTTGAAAAGCAAGGGGCAATGTGGTATCACCATAACGCCGATGAACTACTTAAATCTGACAAATAACGCCATCCCGGCGCGTCCCGGCGGCCGGCCTCCTCCCCCGGCGATCCTGTGCGCGGACATCGGCACCTCCTCCCTACAGGCCGCGTGCATCGATGTGGATGGCCATACCCTCTGCTTTGTCCGGGAAACCTACGCCGGAGCGGGAAGCGCCGGGGCGGTGGCTGCCACGGAGTGGGAAAGCGCCCTTGCCAGGGCCCTGGCAAGGATCTTCTCCCGGAGCGATGTGCCCAAACCCGACGCTATCTGCATATCCGGCAACGGCCCCACCCTGACGCCCGTCAACCGGGACGGGGAGGCCCTCGCCCCCCTGTATTGGCACCAGGGGCCCCAGGGGAGCGCCGAATCCCGGGGGGAGGCGGGGGGCCGATCCTTCTTTTTGCCCCATGTGGAGCGGTTCAGGCGGGATCGGCGCCCTGATTACGAAAAAACCGCCCGGCTTTTGTCAGCCCAGGAATGGCTTTCCTGGCGCCTTGGGGCGGATGCGGTGACTACACTCCCCGCCTCCTATGAACCCTACTACTGGGACGACCCGCAATGCGCCGCCCTGGGAATTGACCGCGGGCTGTTTCCCCCCTTTGTGGCGCCGGGAACTCTAATAGGCCGCCTCTCCCCGGAAGCGGCGCGGCGCCTCGCCGGTTTGGCCGGGGGGCAGGACCGGCTGGGCGCGGGGATACCCATCGTTGCCGGGGGAGTGGACTTTATCATGGCGCTCATCGGAGCCGGAACGGTGGAGCCGGGGATGGTCTGCGACCGGGCGGGCACCTCCGAGGGGATCAACCTCTGCGCGGCCTTTCCCGGCATGGCGGAGCCGCCGCGGTTTCCCCCGGAGATTCGGATCCTGCCCCATGCCGGCCCCGGCCTGTGGAACCTCAGCGTCATTATCCCCGCGTCGGGGCGGCTCTTTGAGCAGTACCGGACCCTCGCCGGCCAGGAAAACCGCCCCTACGACGATATACTGGCGGAGCTTATCCCCGGGGGCCTCCTGCCGGACTTTTCCCCCCCCGGCCCCGCCCGCTTTTCCGGCGCCCCGGAACTGGGCCGGGCGGTGTTGGCCGTCATGGGCCTTACGGTGCGGGCCGCCGCGGAGACCCTGAACCGCCAGGGCTTCCCGGTTACGGAGATGCGCCTTTCAGGGGGGCAGAGCAAGAACCGCCGCTGGAACCAGCTCAAGGCGGATCTTGCCGGGATTCCCCTGCTGGTCCCGGAGCAGCCCGATTGCGAGTTGGCCGGGGACGCTGTTTTGGGCGCCATGGCCCTGGGGGAAGCAGCGGATCTGCAGGAGGGGATAGGCCGGATCGTGCGCGTCAAGGAACGGATCGCCCCGAACCCGCAGGCCGCGGCGGCCTACGCCGGGCGTTTTCAGGATTGCCGGGATCTGCGGGAAAAAACAGAAAAGGCGCTGCGCGGAGCCCTATAACCCCCCCGTCCTATCCGCGGGTTTCCCCTGCCCCTCATGCGGTTTTTTATGAAATTTCCAAACACTTTTTGAATACAAACGTATAATAAGACGTGAACATGGATGAAAATCAACTAAGATCGTATATCCTGAACAAGGACAGAGATCCCCGGGACAAATTCAGGGACCTGTGGGAGCATTATTTTCCCCGTTTATTGGTGTATGTCGCGTCATTTAAAGGGATACTGCCCTCTGAATATAATGATACTGTTTCGGAAGTCCTTTTAACTGTTTTTAAGAAAATTGAACACTATAATCCGGAATATTCGCTGTCCACATGGGTCTATGCCATCGCCAAAAACTATTTCATAGACGTGATTAGAAAGACAAAAAACAACAATAGTGTGCCGATAAACTCAATAGAAGAACAATATGCCAATAATCATGCGGGGCAAAAGGGTGTTATTGACACAATTATTGAGCAGGATATGGTCGACAAATGCCAGCGCATCATACAGAGCCTTAAAGAACGGGACAAACGGCTGATTTTCCTTAAATATTATGAGGGGCTCAATTCCAGGGAAATCGCCCTTGTGGAGGGAATCCCGGCGAGCACGGTGCGGCAGCGGCTCATGGTCGTTAAATCGCATATTAAAGAACGTATGGGAGGCAGTCATGCGCATTGATAAAACAATTAAAGCGGCGTTTGCAAGGGAAGTAGAGAAAAACCGCCCCGGAATCGCCCCCTTTCCGAATTATAGCCCGGACGGTTCAGGGGAAAAAACCATGCATAAAAACCGCCGGAGCCCTTTCCCGGAAATCGGGCTGGCCGCCTGTTTTATTGTTGTTTTTGGCATTTCCGTTTTTTTAAAAGACGGCGTGTATAGAAGCCCCCTCGCAAATCAGGGGGCAGCCATCGCGCAATTATTCCCGGAAAACCCGAAAGAGGTCTTTTATGAATTTTTTTTGGCGGTCCATTCTTCGTTTTGAACGAATAAAATTTTTTATAGGAGAATACTATGTTGTTGAATTATTTTCTTGCTGTCCTGGTATTGGCCTTTAGCTTTGCCGGATCCGTATTTATGACAGGCGGAACCCTCCATGGGTATCTGGACGTTCCCGGCATACTTATTATGGCGCTCTTCCCCTTCGTATACCAGTGCCTTCTCTTCGGCTTTTCAACGGTTAAACTTGCCTTTGCCGCGGGATTCAGGAAGGACGCCACGGTGGAGCGTATAACAAAGGCGCAATTGTTTTTCAAAAGCTACGGCAGAATTGTTTGGGTTACCGCCTTTTCGGTGGTGGTTATAGCAATGGTCGCCATATTAAAAAATTTGGAAGACCCTGCCGCGCTCGGCCCCAATATGGCCCTGGCTTTCCTGTCCCTTTTATACGGGGGAATACTACATTTGGCAGTCATAATACCCAATTCTATATTCCTGAAAAGGCGCTTAATAGAATTGCACAGCGATATATGAGATCCTTCCCAGCGGGGCGTTCTTGTTATTTGGAGAAGCGGATGAGCTGAATCGAGGAAAACAAGGCGGTGAAGGCGATGAGAACCGGGAAAACCAGGGGGACGCCCTGGTTGAGGATCATAAAGTTGTACATCCCGTGGAGGACCACGGCGTAGAGGAAGCGGAGCAGAGCCCTGAGCGGGGCTTCCCGAATCTGGGAAACCGCAAGACCTACCCGGGCGCCGCAGGCCCCGTGCAGCGGGGCGGTGGTGACGGCGCGGACCAGGGCTATGTTGAAATTGCCCACCCCGTACATGGCGGTCTCTATTACCGCGAAACCCAGGCCGGCGATGAGGCCGGTGATCGCGGCAAAGCCGGAATGGTAGGGCTCCGCTTCCCGGTTAAAACCGCGGCCCAGGCTTAAAAGGAGCGCAAAAACCACCAGGCGGCCCAGTTCTTCGGTCAGGGCTATCTGGATGAATATTTTAACCCCTATGCTGATTTCGTCGGTTTTGGGGAACAGGGCCTGCAGAACCGCGGCAAGGCCCAGGGAAAGGGCGCCCCCCAGGAGGGACGCCAGAAACCAGGGCAGCCGGACCGGAAGGCGCCGGAGGCGGATCCAGAGCAGAACCGCCAAAACCGGCAACGCGGAAATCGCAATCAAAAGCAGAAGCACCCACAATCCGTTCATCTCTAGCTTAATACTAAGTTATTCGGTAAGGTGTAGTCCATATGGAAAATCTCCCTCCCCGGCTGATCCTTATTACCGGGCCTAAACATTCGGGCAAAACCGCGGCCGGCGCTATTCTGGCGGAGCTTCTGGGCGCGGAATTCATCGATCTGGACGAATTGGTGGAAGGGCAAACCGGGAAAAGCCCCCGATCCCTTTTCAAGGAGGGTCCCGAAGTATTCCGGCAGGCGGAGACCCGGGCTTTGGCGGGCCTTTTGTCCCTAGCGCCTCCGGAAAGCGCCGGCCGCGGACAGAACCGCGGCGCGGTCCGGGTTGTCGCGGCCGGGGGAGGGCTTGCCGACAATGCCCGGGCGCTGGAATTGCTGGGGGGGCCGGAGTTTTCCGGGAACCTTGGGGCGATAGTCTACCTGGAGGTTTCGGCGGACACGGCCTGGGAACGGATCCTCGGGGCGGCGCGGGAAACCGGCGAATGGCCCGGGTTTCTCAATGTTGAAAACCCCCGGGAAACCAACGCCGCCCTCCACGCCCGCCGGGGCGCCGCCTATGGGGAACTTGCCTCCCTTAGGGTCAACGGGGAAGGAAAAAGCGCCGAAGCTATAGCCAGGGAGATAGCGCTCCGCCTCGACCCCGCGGCTTTGCGTAAGGAAACTGTTCGTGGATAAAACCTTCGACCTCAGGAAAATCGATCTCATGCTGCTGGTTTTGGCCTTGATTCTGCTGGCCCTGGGGTTTATGGGTTCCCGGCTGATGAAAAAAGCACCGGGGACGCTGAAAAACGACGCGGCGGAAGATACGGCGCTGGTTTTTACCCAATGGTGGGAGGACGAGCTTGAGGAGGGAGCGCTTTTAGCGCTGGTCGAGGAATTCGAAGCGCTCCACCCGGGCATTAAGGTGCAGCTTGACACCCGGCCCTACGGGGAAATACGGAGCGGCCTGGGATCTTCCGAAGCATCCTCCCTGGCGCCGGACATTGTCGGCTTGGATCCCTTTTGGGTTGAGGATCTTGTCCGGCGGGACCTGCTGGAGGATCTGGGACCCTGGGAATCCGACCTGCCCGTGGATCCCCCCGAAGGCTTTGAGTGGGGATACGGACAATGGGGGCGGCATTTGATTTCCTTTACCAATCCCCTCTACTACAACATTGCGCTGCTCCGGGACGCGGGTTTTGACCGGCCGCCCAAAAGCCCCGCGGAAATGCTGGCCTACGCCCGCTCCCTCACCGATCCCGATACGGGACGGCGCGCCCTGACCATGGCGATAGGCCCGGAGGCCCCCCTGGGGGTATACCGGGATGTTTTTTCCTGGATCCGCGGGTTTAGCCCCCTGACCTTTCGGGAGTCCCGGCCTGATTTTTCCGTTCCCTCCATTGCCAGGGCCCTGGCATTTCTGCGGGATCTGCAGCAGGAAGGGTGTATAATGCCCGGGATCTTTACCAAAACCGAAGCTGAAAAACGGGAGGACTTTATCCAGGGCCGCGCCGCCATGATGATCGCCTCCGTGGCGGACATAGATCTGCTGCGCCGGCGCATGGGGGAAGACGCCTTTGGGATAACCCTTGTCCCCGGAGAATCCTCCTTTGAGGGGAAACCCGTCCTGGGCTTAACCAGTTGGCGCCTCGGCATACCCCGGAACGCCCCCCACAAGGACGAAGCCAGGGTTTTTCTGTCCTTCCTCCTGGAACGCGGCCCCCTGATCGCCGAAAAAGCCCATGCCGTTCCCGGAAGCCTGGGCAAGACCATGGACTTTAACGCCGCCTACCCCCTTTATTCCAAGGCATACGATATGTACACCGCCGGAGAAACCGTTCAGGAATTTTCCGGCCTGAGGGGGGTGGACCAGTTTGAGTCCCTGGTCAGGGAGCAGTTGTACGCCCTCTTTGAAGGGGGACAGACCCCGGAAGAAACCGCCGGACACATACAGCGGCAATGGGAAAAGCTCTAGGAGTTTGTTGCGCTTCGCGCTTAAATCGTATAAGAAGCCGCGTCATATTTTTTCCGATGACATTGCCAATATTTTCGCCGTTTTTACATCCAATACTTTTAGTCTTAGCCTTTCATCCTCGTCTATGCGTCCCGTAATCACAACTCCGGCCCCAAGCAAGTGTCCTATTGACAGTATGGAATTATCGTCCACTTCTCCGGTCATTTGAAAATTTTGTTCGCCCCGGATTATGTCCAAATCCCTGCGATCCACTATGTCGTATTTTCTTGAATTAACAAATAGCAGCGTTAATTCTTCAATTGCGTATTCGCCGGCCTTTGCGTCCTCCGAGGATATATTTACGATGGCGACCACCGTCCTCTCCGGTATATTTTCTGAAATTACGGCAAAGGATTTTTCCAGCGCCTCATCAATGGCATTATTGTTTCCGGGTATTACGCCGCCGCCCTGCGGGTCCTCCCGCGCTATTTTTATGCCGCTGTATCTATTGCGCTCGTTAAACGTAACTTCAACGGAAAAACGGCATAGGTTATTATTTATTGTAAAATACAGTATTTCAGAATTCCTGTGATCGTCACCGTCATAATTCGCATAAATGCTGTGATCGCCCTTGGGAAGATTATACGACCGTATTTCTCCCTTGCTTAATCTGCCCGCTCTTCTTCCGTCAATATATATCCGTACAGCCTCATCGCCTTTATTGTCCGTCCGCCTTACAATTACGGATTGATTTTCCGCGGTATCGTGTATCCCCGCGGTAGATCTGCAGCCGATCAGCAAACAAACAAAGCCCAGCCCCGCTGCGACAATCCTATTCCTGTTCATAAAAACCCCTTTCCCGGGCGCTGTGATTCTGTATTCACCCCTGCGCCATGGGTTCTGCGATGCCCTATGGGGGGGCTCCCCCTCGTTACAGCCCCGGGGGCTGCTGTAACGCCCCCGGCCTCGGACCGCTTACTCTAAAGTATCGAACCCGGTTCATTTAGTCCAGGGCCGGGAAAGCCGCAGGCGGGATACGTCCCTATTCTGAATGGAAGGGGTAAACTGCCAATGAAGCAGGGTTATGCCCTTGTTTTTCCCCGGTTTCATGCTATAATGAAAGCCTAATCAAAGGCAAGGATTATTTTGAAACTAACGCGGGGCGGTTTTTATAGATTTTTTACTTTTTTCCTGTTGCTTTTTCCGGGGATCCTCATTGCGGGCTGCGAGCTGTTTGGCGTCTCCATGGTCGACTACTTTTTGGATCATAGCGAAGGCGTGGAAGTAGCCGGGTTTACCGTAAAAACCACGCACCTCATGGAGGGGGAGAGGATCCTCATTCCTCCGGGGGACGCAACGGTGGTAGAGTTGGCCCTTGTAAACCCCAGGGGTTTCGTTGTCAGGCAGGAGCTTTTAGGGGCGCCCCCGGGGAGCGCGTCCCGGCAGATCGATTCCGCGGAAATTGTGGTGACCATTGCCGGGGCGGCGGAGGGGGAGGAGTACGATCTGACCCTGGTCATGCAAAGTCCCGACGGCCTGAGGTATTTCCCCGGCTATTCCCTGGGGGTTCGGTGCGTGTCCTTTGAAACGGGGCTGCGGGCTTTTAGGGTAAACGGAGCGGACCTGTCGGATCTTGACCCGGATCAGGACGCCTATCTGGTGAATGTCCCCTTCTACAACATAGTCATTTCCCTTGGGGCGGAGACGGAGCATCCTGGGGCGGTGATTGAGATCTACGAAGGCACGGACGATTCAGGGGGATTGTTGGCAAAGGAAACCAATAACGCGGATCTGCGGCAGTTGTTCCTCGATGTGGGGGATAATCATTTTTACATCAAAGTAACCGCCCCAAGCTCGGTCGCGCGGGGCTATGCCCTTACCGTGCACCGGGCTACAAGTTCGGAGAGCGGGATAGGGGAATTTTACTTTGCCATCGGCTCAAAGCGGTACGGGGCCGGAAGCGGGGTTGAGAACGGATCGGGGAGCATAGACGGGGATGCCATTACGGTTACCGTCCCCTACGGAACGGATCTAAGCAGCCTGAGAGCGAGGGCGGTCTATACCGGGAACTCGATTAACCCTGATCCTGCGGCCGCGGCGGACTACACCGGGCCTGTGGCTTACAGGGTAACCGCGGCCAGCGGCATGGCCAGTGTCTATACGGTAAGGGTAGGCGAGGCAAAAATCGCCGGCATAGGGGACATCGTTATTCCCTCCGGCGGGTTTGCAGGGATCGGGACCGACATAAGCGGCGACGTTAAGGCCGCCATAACGTCGGTTACGGGGACCGACAGCCTGGGCGCGGCCATTGTTCTGAGGCCGGCGGATTATTCGGTGGATCCCCTTATCCCGGGCGCCGCGGGGGTCGAGATGACCGCGACCCTGAGGGTTCCGGCGGACAAGGGTTCCACCGGGGCGGATATTGCCAAAAACTTTACGGTGCATATCCTGGACGGGGCGAAGGAGCTAAGGGCTTTTTACTTTGTCATTGGCGCCAAGCGGTACGGGATCGGAGAGGGCGTTGAAAGCGGATCCGGGAGCATAGACGGGAACACCATCACGGTGTCCGTGCCCTACGGGACCGATGTGACAGCCATGACCGCGGTCGCGGCTCACACCGGGGCCTCGATCAGCCCTGACCCGGCGGCCCCGGCGGACTATACCGGGCCTGTAGCCTACAGGGTAACCGCGGCGGACGGCGCCAGCGAAACATACACGGTGACGGTGGGTATGGCGCTCAACCCGGCCAAGGCGATAACGGCCTTTGCCATTGCCGGCCCGGTAAGCGCTGCTGGGAGCATAAGCGGGGACACCATCACGGTGACCGTGCCCTACGGGACCAACGTCGCCTCCATGACCGCGGCGGCGGCCCATACCGGCGCTTCGATTGACCCTGACCCGGCGGTCGCGAGAAGCTACGCCGGTCCGGTGACTTACACGGTAAGCGCTGCGGACGGCACGAGCCGGGCGTACACCGTAACGGTGCATGTGGCGCTCAATCCGGCCAAGGCGATAACGGCCTTTGCCATTGCCGGCCCGGTGAGCGCGGCGGGCGTAATAGAGGAAACGGCCAAAACGATAACGGTGAATGTCCCCTACGGGACCAACGTCACGTCCATGACCGCGACGGCAACCCATACCGGGGCCTCGATTGATCCCAATCCCGGAACCGCGAGGAGCTACGCCGGTCCGGTGACTTACACGGTAACCGCGGCGGACGGCACGAGCCAGGCGTATACGGTAACGGTGCATGTGGCGCTCAATCCGGCCAAGGCGAAAACGGCCTTTGCCATTGCCGGCCCGGTAAGCGCCGTGGGCGCGATAGATGAAACGGCAAAAACGATAACGGTGAATGTCCCCTATGGGACTGATGTAACGTCCATGACCGCGGCGGCGACCCATACCGGCGCTTCGATCAGCCCCGATCCGGCGGCCGCGAGAAGCTACGCCGGTCCGGTGGAGTACACGGTAACCGCGGCGGACGGCACGAGCCGGGCCTACACCGTAAGGGTAGATACGCCAAAGATCGCATCCGTAACCGCGGTCAATGGGAATCTTACCTCGCCCCACGGGTTTGCAAAAACCGGCTCGGACATAAGCGGCGCGGTTAAAGCCGCCATAACGTCGGTTACGGGAACCGACAGCCTGGGCAACGTTATTACCCTGGCGGCGGCGGATTATTCGGTGGATCCCCTTGTTCCGGATGCCACCGGGACCGACACGGTTGCGACTTTGAGGGTTCCGGCGGTCAGGAGTTCCACCGGCGCGGATATTACCAAAGACTTTACCGTATACATCAAGAATAATGCAAAGGAAATAACGGCTTTTGCCATCACCAGCCCGGTAAGCGCGACAGGCACGATAGACGAAGAGGCAAAAACGATAACGATAATCGTGCCCTACGGGACGGCTGTAACGGCGATGACCGCAACGGCGGCCCACACCGGCGCTTCGATCAGCCCTGACCCGGCGGCGGCAACGGACTATGCCAACCCGGTGTCCTACACTGTAACAGCGGAGGACGACACAACCCAGGATTACACCATAACAGTGAATATGCGCCCGGGAATCACCATTAGCGGCATAACCGTCAAGGGCTTGTCCGCCCTCACATTTACCGGCGTGTCTCCTTCCGTAGTAACGCAGGGGGAATCGATAACCATTACGATACGCGACGATGTAAATGAAGTAATTGTTGCCGATAGTTGGTATGTCGAAATAAACGGCCCGGTAACTTCGACCTATTCCGATTCCGAAACTACTGTTGGGTTTAACGCGCCGGCAACTCCGGGCTTCTACAACGTCAACGTGATCGCCACCGTCGGAGGCGTTGATTATTCGGGATCATTCGGACTGATTGTGAAATAAAAAAAAGCGGGTAGAAAAGAGGTGAAGGGATGCGCGGAAGTATAAATTTACAGAGCCGGATGAAGACGATTGTTCTCCTTCCCTTTTTTGCGGCGCTTCTCTGTGCCGGATGCGCCAATCCCGTGTTGTCTCCTGCGGGGCCGGAAACAAGGTCCCGGGTTCTTATCGTTCACATAGCCGGTGAATCCCGGACAGCCCTGCCTCCCACGCCAAGCCCCTCTACCTATACTATCAGTGTTGGCAGAAGCTCTGCCGGCGACCTGGGTTTCCGTGACGGATTCAGCGCTTCGGACACGGAGTTTTCTGTGCCTTTAAGCGACTATCCCAAAGCGGGGGATACCGTAGTGGTTGAGGGCTTCGATAGCAGCAATGTAAAATGCGCCGAGGGGAGTTATGTTTTAACAGGGCCGGAAACTTCTGTCATCATAACCCTGTGCCCCTCACAGACGGAGACCGGGAAGGTCGACCTCAGCGTCAGCTTCCCCGACACTTCTTTTCCCGCGGACCAGGAAATTACTGCGGCGGAGCTGAGCCTCTACCGGAGCCTTGCGGAGTATCAGGAGGGAACCGTTTATAAGTTTACGCGGTACCGGAAGGATGGCAATTACGGCGCGGGGAAAAATTTGGGGTCCAGTATTCCCATAGAATATGACAATCTCCCTTCGGGAAACTATGTGGTCAAGATAGAGTTTTTCCGGTTTAAGTTTGTCCGGGTGTCCACACTGATCCAAACCATCATCGTCCGGGACGGCCTTACGACCAATTCATGGGACGGCGCCGGGAGCGATACCCTGAACTGGGGCGCGGACAAGTTTGCATCCTCCAACGCGAACTTGAGCGGGATCAGCATTGGCGGAACGTCGGTAAACAACTTCTCTTCCACTACCTATAGCTACAGCGAATATGGGACCGGAGCTCCATCAAACAAAACCCTTGCTGTTACGCCCGGCACACAGGGGCAGACCATTGCAGTGTCGTTGAACGGGTCCCCTGTTACCAATAATAGTCTTACAGGCATGAATGCGGTAAACTCCATAGTCATCACCGTTACCGCCCCGGACGGTTTTACCCAACAGACCTATACCGTAAGCTATACCTATCAATATGCAACGGAGTGGTATGTGTCGTCCGCTAGCAGTACTCCTCCCGGTAATGACAGTAGCGGCAATGGAAGCCAGACACAGCCCTATGCCTCGGTAACAAAGGTTTTGTCGGAAATCAGCACAGCCTATGCCGCCGCCGGTTCCACCTGGCCGGGGGGTTCAAGTGCCCCCGTCGCCGCCCGGATCAACATTAGCGGAACAATTACCGAAGCGG
>JAIROB010000039.1 GCA_031257695.1 Treponema sp.
GGGGAGAGGGAGGGGTTGAGCTGCAGGGACAGCCCCAGAGTGGCGGTATAGTTCAGGTTTTCCGCGGAGCTTTGAAAGCCCTCCCCGGTAAAAAGCGCCGAGCCGTAACTCAGGCCCAGTCCCGCGCTGAGGCCGGGAAAAAGCTCCGCCCACCGGTGGTTCGCCGCGTATTCCGCGTCGCGGAGGTCGATGAGGCGCCGCCGCAGATCAACGCTGTTCTCTGCAGCCAGCTCCACCGCCCTGTCCAGGGTAAGGACGCCGGGGTTTTCCTGGGGGAAAAGCAACGGCGCTGCGATCAGCGCCAGGGAAAGGACGAAGAATCCGCGGGGCGGAAGGGGTGTCACGGTTTGCTCCACATTAGAAAACAATTCTACCAAAACAGGGGTTACTTTGTCAGCGCGTTTCATCCGTAAAATTTTTACACAGCTTTACTGTTGCCGCGCAAGGGACAATTCCGCCCCGCTGCCCGTAATGGCGGGGATCCTTCATTCCCGGGCAAGGGGATTGCTGAGGACGCTTTTGTCCACCATGATGGCGACCCTGCCTTCCCGCAAAAGCCGCAGGTTCTCTTCCGAGGAAAGGATGAGCAGCGCGTCCTCCCGGTCAATTACCGGGTCCGTGGGACGTATGCCGTACACGCACCGGGCTATGATACGCAGGGGGTTGCCGCCCACCAGTTCCGCCAGTTCCGGGCTGAGTCCCGAGGGGGTGGGGCGGAAAACGCTGGAAAAGGACACGTACCGGACCATGGCGTTTTTCCGGGCGATTCCGGCGTCCATCATGCTCCGCTCGTAGATCAGGTTCATGCCAGCGTCCCAGACCTTCGGAAAAAGGCAGGGCTGGGTCAGGGCGGCGGTGTTCCGCCCCCGGATTGGCAGGGGCTCCGCAGCCAGGATGATGATCCCCGTGTAGGACGCCGCGGGCAGGGGCCGCAGAGGCCGGGTAAGCTCCGCGGGGCGGCTGTGGCGTATGAGCGCCGCGCTGAGCCGGGTGAGGTCTATGGTGTAGGAGGCGGTCAGGGCGCTGAGGTCGGGGGACAGCGCCGGAGGGACCCTGCGCGCTCCCTGGGCTATGGCGCCTACGCTTTGGAGGGGGAATTCCCCCCGGTCTATGAGGTCCTGCAGGGAGCAGGAGGAATCCACCGGGATGGACAGCAGTGAAGGCCGTATCAGCCGGGGGTATTCGGCGTCCACCAGTTCCTCGGCCCGGGCTCTCCCGGTGGGGAGCCCTATGCCCGCGGAAGCCAGGTTCAGTGCCACCGACGCGGTGATCTCCATCGTTTCCCATTCCAGGGAGCCGGAGATGTCCGGGGTTTGCCCGCGAAGACCCGGGGCGCAGCACAGCGCCAGCAAAACTAGTAAGCGTTTCCGCATGGTCTGGTTCCTTGAGCCTGTTCCAAAACCCTATGGTTTTGGAACAGCCCCTTGGAAAAAGCGGTCTACAGCCCGCTTTTTCCTGTAAATCTAAAGTTGCTGTTCCAAAACTGAAGTTTTGGAACACCCTCCCTTATCTCTGTATCGGCGTTTTTAGTATTCTGCCCTCTCTGAGTATATCCTTCAAGTCCATGCCGTTGGCCGCCGCTAAAACCCGGACATCCACCCCGTACAGGCGGGCGATGGACCAGAGGGTCTCCCCGCGGCGCACCCGGTGGGCGCCCGCAAACTCCGTTCCGGCGCCTGCAAACCCGGCTCCGGCGTCCGGGGCCGCGGGAACAGCGGGAGGCTCCGCGCCGCCGGCCAGCGCGGGGATGCGGAGTTTCCCGCCAATTTGGAGGAACCGCGCCTCCGTTCCGGGGTTGGCGCCCAGGATCTGGTCCACCCCGACCCGGTACCGCAGCGCCAGAGCGGAGAGGGTGTCGCCGTAAGCTATGGTGTGGACATGGTAGCGGAGCAGGGGGAGGTCCCGGCTCTCCAACGCTGCCAGCAGCGCCGGGGCGTCCGCCTGGGGCGCCTTAATCCGGTAGTCCCCGGTGGGCGGCGTTATGCCGTGCCGGAGTTCGCTGTTGCCCCTTTTCAGCAGATCCTTGTCCGCCCCGGCGTATTCCGCCAGCAGATCCAGGTCCACCGAGCGGTCCGCCCTGATCCGGATCCACCGGGGATCCTCCGGCCAGGAAGGGGAAAGGCCGTATTGCCGGGGGTTTGACAGGATATGGGAAACCGCCAGGAACTTGGGGACGTAGTGGATGGTTTCGGTTTTCAGGAGCCGCTTTTCCGCGAGGGTCCAGTAGTCCCGGATGCCGGTCTGCCCCACCAGGCGGGTCACGGCGCCCAGCCCCGCGTTATAGGCCGCCAGCGCCAGGGCCCAGTCCCCCAGGCTGTTGTAGTTGTCCTCCAGCTTTCGCAGGGCGCTTTGGGTGGACTTCCAGAAGTCCATCCGCTCGTCCACATAATCGGTGATCCCCATGCCGTAGCCGCCTATGCTGTTCCGCATAAACTGCCAGAGCCCCGCCGCGCCGGACCGGCTCACCGCGGTGGGAAGGAAGCCCGACTCTATCACCGGCAGGTAGACCAGCTCCGGCGGCATATTCCGCTCCTCCGCCTCCTGCCGTATAAAGGCCAGGTAGGGACCGCCCCGTTCCATGGCGTCGGCAAGGTAGGCCAGACCGGCGCTGCCGGAGTATTGCCGCAGGTAGCGCTGGGTCAGGCTCCGATCCAGCCCCGGTATGGCGGCCCCGCTGCCGGCCTTGTCCGGGGAACGGGCCTGGCCGGAAAAGCGCTCCGGCGCCCCGCCCTGGAGGATCCGCCGCTGGGGCCGGAGGGGCGGCTCCAGGGCCGGATCTTCCTTTGCGGCAATTTCCGCCCAGGCCGGCAGGACGGAGCAGAGCAGGACGGCAAAAAACAGACGCTGCCCTAACCTCAAAATTTTTCCCCGTAGTAGATCCCCGCCCATTCCCAGCGGCCGTGGATCTCCGGGTCCGAAGGGAAGTTGATTTTCCTGAAGCAGAGGTACCAGGTGGAAATGTACTGGGACCAGCCCCAGGTGCGGAGGTACGCCTCGTTTGCGTTGGAACTGGCGTCCAGTTCCGCGGCGTAGCGAATATGGTTGCTCATCATAAAGTCCGAAAGGTTGAATTCCGCCATTCCCGCGTTGTCCAGATCCTCCTGCCCCCAGGAACGGGCGAAGAAGTTGACCTTTGCCTGGTAGCGCCGCAACTGCCAGCTGCTCCCGCTGTCCAGGGCCTCCCGTATCGCCGCGACCAGGGAATTGAGGGTTTCAAAGGTCCAGTCCTTCCGGGAGTTGTTGAAGTCCACCAACCGCTTGGCATAGCTGTAGGCTTCGGGAAAGCCCGGAATCACGGTTCCGTAGTAGGGCAGAAACTGGGTGTAGGCCTGGATAGCCCGGTTCCACTCGCCTATCCGCTCGTAGGCCTGGCCCAGCATGAAGTAGGTGATCCCCGGGTCAATCCTGTCGGAAAAACGGGAGATCAGCTCCTGGTAGTACCAGACCCGCTGCTCGTCGTCGCCGGTCAGGTTGATCAGCCGGTTAAAGCAGATAAGGTGTACGGACTCGCCCTGGATGCTCAGGTCGGGATAGTTCTTGACGATCAGGTCGAAGTACAACGCCGACATGGCCTGGGCATCCTGCATGGAGTAGGCGTAGGCGATCATGAGCAGGTAATAGGCGGCGTAGGGATCCTCGGGGTGGCCGTGGGTCCAGTCGCCGAGAAAATTTATCAACCGGCCGTATTCCTTCAACCGGGCGTATTCCCCGGCAATTTCCCTGACCACCGAAAATTGCTCCTCCCCGCTCCGGGATTCCCTGGCCAGGAGGCCGAAAAGATCCCGCAGCTCCTCCCGCTGCTCCCCGGTCCCGGTGATATAGTAGGGATCAACCCCCTTGCCGTCCGCAGGCGAATCGCCGGTGGCGCACACCGCCAGCGCCCCCAGCAGGAAAAACGCCCAGAAAAAGCGCCGCAGCCGGGGAAGCGCCGCCGGGGAGGGAAGGCGTTTTCCCGTCAAACAAGCCGGTTTTACAATACGGCCACGGGAAACCTTCAGTCTGACGAACCTGTCCAAAGCTGCCGCCTTACAAACAAAGTTTTGAAACTCTACCATGATGACCCTTTTTGGGCGCGGCGGCCGCAGCGCGTTTTTAGTATTGAAGGAAACCGAACTTGTTCCAAACGCTGAAGTTTTGGAACAGTTTCGACTTTGACTGCCCTTTTCTGTTGGCAAGCAAAGCCCAAAATCAGTATATTGCAAGTATGGATGGATCAACAACCCGCAAAGCCGCCGCCCGCCTTGCATTTATAACCGGCCTTCTGCTCATGCTCCTGGGGAGCGCCTTTCTTCTGGGCACCCTCCAGGGAATCGCCCGGTTTTCCATACTGAGGGCCTTCTTTTTTATTATTATCGGCGCCATTTGCGCTTTTTTGGCCATCAAATTGAACAAACGGTCCCTGTACCTGTTCTTTGCCGCGTTTTTTCTCCTGGTGGGGTTTTTCCTCTTCCTTTCCTCCCTCCATATCCTGCCCTTTACCTTTTCCCAGAGCTGGCCCCTGCTGTCGGTCTTCGCCGGACTCGCCCTTTTTCCCGCGGGATGGCACCGTTTCGGGGCTATCCGTACCCGTTTTGTGGTCCCCTCGGTGGTATTTGTCTTCCTCGGCTGTTTTCTCATGGTCTTTTCATTCCGGGTCGTCCCCTTTTCCTTTAAGCATTTTGTAATCGACTGGTGGCCTCTGCTGGTGGTGCTCATGGGCCTCATCCTGGTTCTCCTGGCCCTGGGCACAAAGAACAACGAGGAGACAACCAAACCGGGGAATACGACTCCATAAGAATGACTGGCGCAGGCTTTTTTTTCCGGTTTCCGCTCCCATGGCTCCTTTTGGGGGCTTTGCTGTTTTCCTGCAAAACCCAGCCGGTCGCGGAGGAGATCATCCCCCTTCCCGCGGCGCCCCCGGAGGAGCAGACAGCCCCTGTGCTGCCTGTGGGAAACGGCGTGGCCGATGAGATTCGCTCCCTGGTTGAAAGCGGCATCCCCTCGTCCCTGCTCGCCGCGCTGGACCTTATCAAGCGCCGGGACCTGGAAGCGGGGGAGTACGGCAGAGCCATGGCCGCGGTGTCCGTGACCCTGCTGCGGAAACTGTACCCCGACATCAAAACCGATCTTCCCCCCGCGGACCCGCCCCGGATCCATCCCTACACGAAGATCCTGGACCAGGCCGAACAGGGACAGTACGCCGCGCCCCCCCGCAATTCCCTTGATTATCTGGAGCTGACCCTTCCGTTTTTAGCCCTCCTGGACGAAACCCGGGAAAACCCGCTCCTGGCCGCCCTGCCGGATCTCAAGCGGGCGCGGGAATTGAACCCCCGGGGCCTGTTGGCCGCCTATTTTATGGGCCTGGTCTATGAAAAAACCGGACAGTGGGAAAAGGCCGCCTCGGAATACCGCAGGGCCTACGATGCCTCCCGGGGATTTTACCCCGCGGCTTTGGGGCTGGCCCGTTACTTAAGCTCCCATGGAGAGAGCGGGGAGGAGATAGCGCTGCTTTCCGATATGGTGGTCCAATACCCCGATAACATGGCCATTAAGCGGCAGCTTGCCCTGGTGTACTACAACAACCAGGACTGGTCCCGGGCGGAACCGGCCATAGCGGAGATTCTCCGGCAGGACAGCCGGGACGGCCGGTTCATCCTGATGCAGGCCCGCCTTTTGGTGGAGCAGGGCCGTTTCAACCAGGCCCAGGCGCCCCTGGACCTCTATGCGAACATCAACCCCAACGACCGGCTTTAACTTTTCCTCCGCGCCCGCCTCCAGGCCGAAGGCTACAGGAACCGCGACGGCGCGCTGAATTACCTGCGTTCCCTCCTCCGCTCCTACCCCGATGACGAGGAAGCCCTGGTGTACGCCGCCCGGCTCCTTATGGAATCCAACCGGAGCGAGGATCAGGCCGAAGGCAGGGAGATCCTGGCCCGCCTGGTAGCCGCCGGGGAGAAGTCCCTCACCGTAAGCGCCCTGGCCGCGCAGGATGCGGCGCTCCGCCGGGCTTGGGAAGAAGCCAGACCCCACCTGGACCGCCTTTTGACGGAACGCCGCTCCCCCCAGGACCTGCTGCTGGCCTATACCGTGGAACGGAGCCTGGGAAACTGGCCCGCCGCGCTCGCCTATGCCCGGGAACTCTACCAGGCGGACCCCGCCAATGACGAAGGGGCAATCGCCTATATCTATTCCCTTATCGGAATAGGGAGGCGGTCCGAGGCCGGAACCCTGCTGGAGACCCGTCTGGCCGCCGCCGGCCAGGGCATATTGAAAAGCCGCTACTACTACCTCCGCAGCCTCCTGCATTCCGGCGAAGAAGCCGCGATGAACGACCTCCATTCCAGCCTTTTTGAGAACCCCCGAAACCTCAACGCCCTCACCGCCATGTTTGAAATTTACCACCGCCGCCGGGATGAACGCCGGGCGCTCTACTACCTGAAACAGGCCCTCGCCATAGCCCCCGATGACCCCCAGCTCAAACACTACGAAGCGGAGTATGAACAGACCCATACGTCAACACAATTTTGAGGGGGCAAAATGACCCACAATTTGGCCCGATCCGGCGGAATGGGCTTTTTTGAGCCACAATCATGCCCCACACCTTTCGAATATAAGCCCCCCGCGCCCAATCCCGCCCTTCCGGAGCTCGCCCCCCCCCTCCCGGCGCGCTGCGGTAATTCTTTTGCGGAGAAGGAATTAGAGACTCTCCCCTGTTTTTTTGCTAAAAAATACAAAAAACCGGTCGAATTGGCATAGTTTTTGCTGGTTATTATATAGTAAATTACGAGGAGGCCCTAATGGCGACCATGACGATGAAAAAAGACCCTGACAAAACCCGGAATATCCAGCGCAGTTCCATGGCGAACAGCAGCTCTGATGAGAATATCCTGTCCATGTACCTCAAGGAAATTAACCGCATACCCCTCCTGACCCGGGAAGAGGAAGACGCCGCTGCCAGGGAAGCGGCGAAGGGCAACCGGGCGGCCCAGCATAAACTGGTGAACGCCAACCTGCGTTTTGTGGTTAATGTGGCAAAGAAGTACCAGGGCCAGGGACTCCCCCTGCCGGACCTGATCAGCGAGGGAAATATCGGCCTGTTGAACGCCATTGAACGTTACGATGTCGACAAAGGGTATCACTTTATTTCCTACGCGGTGTGGTGGATCCGCCAGGCCATCCTCAAAGCTATCTGCGAAAAGTCCAGAATGATCCGGCTGCCCCTGAACCGGGCCAGCGAACTGGTGCAGATAGAGAAGGCAAAAAAATGCATCCAGGACAACAGCAGCGCCGATGCGGAGATCAACGAAATCGGCCGCCTCCTGGACATGGAACCCTCCCACGTGGCGGACCTTATCAACATTTCCCGGGATCTGGTTTCCCTGGAGAATCCCATATACAGTGAAAAGGATTCGTCCACCCTGGGAGATTTTATCCAGGACGAACACTACCCCTCGCCGGAGAAATACGCCACCGACTCGGCGCTTCACGACGACATCGAAACGGTTTTGGACACCCTCAACCCCAAGGAAGCGGACATTATCCGTTACCGCTACGGACTCGGAGAAAAAGCCCCCATGTCATTGAAAGAAATAGGGGATCACTTCAACCTGACCAAGGAGCGGATCCGGCAGATCGAAAAGAAAGCCCTCCGCCGTTTGCAGCACCCCTCCCGCCTGCGGGTCCTTGCAAACTACGTTGCGTAGTAAAACTGCGTAGCCCCATAAAAAGCATGAGGGGGGAAGCCTCCCCCCTGGGGCGCACTGCGTTGCACCCCACCCCCCTCAGCGGGGCCCTGCCCCGCAACGCCCCGCCATTGTTAATTGAAGCTGTTCCAAAACTTCAGTTTTGGAACAGCAACCTTAGATGTGCGGGAAAAAGCGGGCTTTAGACCGCTTTTTTCAAGAGCCTGTGGAAAAACCATAGGGTTTTTCCACAGGCTCAATTGACTTTTTTCGTTTTCCCCTCCATACTCTACTACTCAAACGTTAGCCTATTGGAGGGATTGTTATGGATGTTCTTTATCTTGTCCACGAGGGCGGCTCGGTCAAAATTCCGGTTTACGGCAGCGATACGCTGTATTTTCAGCGGCTAAAGTCCCTGAGGATTGGCTTTTGGGACGAAGCCGCGCGCCAATTTGTTGTCCCCGAAAAGATGCTGACAAAGGCCGTGACGGAGACATTTCTGCGTGACGGGCATGTCGTGGTGGAGATCGGCAGGGATCCTGCGGCCCCGGTTTCCGTTTACGGTTTTTATGAGGACAAGAAGGCGCGCGTTCCCCAGCCCCCGCCCCCTGCCCCGGAAGCGGCGCCTGCGGCATCCCCCCTGGACGCGCCCGCTTCCAGACTTGCCCGCCAGGACAGGGCCGCTTACTTTTCGCCCTTCTGGACCGAACAGCTTGAAACGGAACTGCATTCGCGCAAATACAGCCCCCGCACCATAAGCAGTTACCTGCACTATAACCGCGCTTTTTGCGAATTTGTGTCCAAGACCCCGGAGGAGGCCGCCCCCAGCGATATCAACCGTTACATTGCCTACCTTGACAGAACCTTTCAGTTTTCTGCCTCGACGATGAACATGGCGATTACCGCCCTCAAATTTTTTTATTCCCAGGTAATGCGCAACGATAAGGTGAAGGAGATCCACCGGCCCCGTTCCGACAAGAAACTGCCCGTCGTCCTCTCCAGACAGGAAATAGAAACCCTGCTCAAGGCCGAGTCCAATCTGAGGCATCGCCTGCTTTTGATGATTGTCTATTCTTCGGGTCTCCGGGTAAGCGAAGCAGTCTCCCTAAAACCTTCCGATGTTGATCTATCCCGAAATGTCTTGCATATCCGTTCGGCAAAAGGCCGCAAGGATCGATTTGTAATGCTTTCCAGCCGGGTCAAAAAATACCTTGATGAGCTCGATCTCTGCCCCCGGGAATCCCCCTGGCTTTTCCCCGGAGCCCGCCCCGGCTCCCATCTCAGCATCCGATCCGCCCAGTACATTTTTGAAAACGCCCGCACAAAAGCCGGCATAGAAAAACCCGTTTCCATCCACAGCCTGCGGCACGCCTTTGCCACCCACCTTCTGGAAAACGGCGCCGACATCCGTTTTATCCAGAACCTGCTGGGCCACAGTTCCATACGCACCACCGAGCGCTACACCCACGTAGCCCGCCGCAACGCCCTCCGCATCCCAAGCCCCCTCGACACCTAACCCCCCTCGCAATACCTCTCCCCATTGCCCTATCACGAAACCCCCTGCGCCCTACCATCTCCCACACAGATACCACGAACCCCCCTGCATACTACCCACCCATTGGGGATAGTATACAAAGGCGAAGGTGCGCCTACGGAACGTTAGACGAAATAAAAACTGAAAATATCCGAAGAATGCGCCGCATCCGTGCGGCGCAGGAAGAATATTTTTGAAAATATTTATTTAAGTGTAAAATAAAACGATGTGTGTGTTTTA